>NZ_JANLWO010000602.1:0-5494 GCF_031364565.1 Chamaesiphon sp. OTE_20_metabat_361 | reverse complement strand
CAAATTCCCACCGGATCTGAGCCGCATGTGCTGGCAGATCTCCAAGATGGCGTCCGCTATCTCGGCAAGCACAAGCAAATTAAAGGCGCACTAATTCAGCTAGTAATCCTCCAGTCAGTAATTGCTTCGATGACAGTAGTTGCCGTCCGCATGGCCGAACTATTGCCCGAAATCAAAGCCTCCCAATTTGGCTTTCTCCTAGCTGCTGGGGGCGTCGGGATGGCATTGGGTGCAGTAGCCTTGAGCTACATCGGTGCCAAATTCTCCCGCGCGCAATTGAGTTTGTATGGTTCTCTCGGAGTAGCAGCCTCGCTATTTGGGTTATCATTTTCCCAGTCTTTATGGTTGAGCCTCCTCTGCTTGGTTGGCATGGGCGTCTTTAGTGCTGGCGTGATGATTCCGATGCAGACCACCATCCAAAGCGAGACGCCAGAGGAAATGCGTGGCAAAGTCTTTGGACTGCAAAATAATGCCATCAATATCGCCCTGAGTCTACCGCTGGCACTAACTGGGATCGCCGAAACAGCATTAGGTGTCCCCACAGTGCTAATATGTCTGGCAACGATTTCCGCGATCGGCGGGATCTTCACGCAGCGATATAATTCGGCAGATGAGTCTAATTAGAGGGTAAATGGAACCGATAATTCAACTGCGCGGTGTCTCCAAAGCCTTTGGCAATAGTGTCATTCTCGACAAGATGGATTTGGATATTTATCCCGGACAAGGTTTGGGCATTATCGGGCCATCGGGGACGGGTAAATCGACGATTTTACGGATTATTGCGGGCTTACTCGCCCCAGATACGGGCGAAGTTTATATTCGAGGTCAACTGCGACAGGGATTAATTGAAGATGGTAACGATCCGATTTATATCGGGATGGTATTTCAACAAGCAGCTCTATTTGACTCCCTGACTGTCGAAGAAAACGTCGGCTTTAGAATGTTTCAACAGTCCCATATTCCGCGCAAACAGATTCGGGAATTGGTCGAACAGAAGTTGGCACTAGTCGGGATGGCAGATGTCGCAGACCGATATCCAGCTCAGTTATCGGGCGGGATGCGCAAACGCGTCAGCTTTGCCCGCGCGATCATGTCCAACCCCGAACATCCCGACGACAATCCGGAAGTCCTATTATACGACGAACCCACCGCAGGTCTAGACCCGATCGCATCTACGGTCATCGAAAATTTGGTGCGAGATTTACAGCAAGTCCCAGGCGGCTGTGGTACTTACGTCATGGTGACACATCAAGATAGTACCATCCGCCGCACGACCGATCGGATCGTCTTTCTCTATCATGGTAAGGTGCAATGGGATGGTAAAACCCCAGAAATCGACACCACCGACAACCCATTGGTACGCCAATTCTTTAGTGCCAGTATCCACGGCCCCATTCACCTGATCGATTGAATTAATCGCTGGGATATGGTTACTTCGTTCGATTTTAAGCTTGCTACAATATACTCAGTAATAGCCTTTCTAGGAGTTCCCGCTCGATGATAGGATCGACCCCAGTAGTTAAGCATCCTCGATTTGAATCTTTTGAGGATTATTTAGAATACACCGATAGCAACAATCGGTTGTATGAGTTATTCAATGGGGAATTAGTCGAAGTGCCGCCGGAATCAGGATTTAATATCGGAATTGCTAATTTTTTGTTAGTTTCTTTTCTGCCAATTGTTGGCTATTTGCGCGTTCGGGGACACGGGCTAGAATTAGAAGTAAATGGAGAACCACGCAATCGATATCCCGATTTGACGATTATTAAAGCAGAACATATCGAACAATTACGTTCGCGCAATACAGTCAGATTGAGTATGGCTGCACCAGATTTGGTAGTAGAAGTAGTCAGCCCCGGCAATCTGCAACGCGACCGCGATTATATTGCCAAACGAAATCAGTATCTAGATCGCGAAATTCCGCTCTATTGGATTGTCGATCCACAGGTTCGAGAAATTATGGTGTTAACTTTGACATCAGCAGAATATCAAGAACAGGTTTATCGAGGTAGCGACAAATTACAATTTCAAGATACACCGCTAAATTTAACCGCTGAGGAAATTTTATCCGCTGGTTGATATTGAGACAATTCTCGCCCATGTCGAGCAATCTTCTGCAAGTGTGACTTGGCTACGGATGCGCTCTAGGTATGACGCTCCCACGGGGGATCGCGCATCTGCCATAGTCTACAGGCGTTAAATGATAAATAATGTTGCGATCGAGACAAGATCGGCATGACGGTAGTGCAAGATCGAGAATATAAAACCACTGTTTAACACCTGAACCTAAAGCCTGAATGTCAAGACGATCGAACTCGATCGCCTCGATTAGTTAATTTAAAAATTAGATAGGATATTATCCCAATGATTCAAAATATTCTAATTGCCGTTGCTGGGTTGGGAAAATGCGAACAAATGCTCAAGGTGTTGATGGAAAGCCCGATAGTTAAAGGGGCAAACGTCACAATTTTGCATGTAGTGACTCCCCAAGTCACCGCCGAACTAATGTCCCAAAAGCTCACCGCTGGCGGTAAAATCCTCGCCGATGCGATCGAGTATCTCAAGATCGATCCTGCAAAAGTTAATGTCCGACTCAAACAAGGCGATCCTAAAGATATAGTTTGTCAAGTTGCTGATGAGGAAAATTCCGACCTGATTATTATGGGTTCGCGCGGACTCAATCGCTTAGAATCAATCTTGTCTAATTCTGTCAGTCAATACGTTTTTCAGCTTACTTCGCGACCGATGTTATTGGTAAAAGATGATGTCGATATCAAACGACTAAATCGGATTATGGTGGGATACAATCATTCTGTCCCCGCTCAAGCATCGCTTAAATTTGCGCTGTCGTTATTGCGCGATATCAAAGGCAGTCAATTGCAGTTAATTCAAGTTAAATCAAATCAAAAAGCTGCCGAAGCGATCGTCAATCCCGAGCGCGATCCGATCTTTGCCCCCGCAATTAGTGAGGCGAAAAAGCAAGGCGTAGCCTATAAGTGTATCGTCGCAATCGGCGATCCTGGTAAAGAAATCTGTAAAGCAGCCCAAGAGTTAAATACCGATCTGATTGCCATTGGTTCGCCAGATCGCCGCCCCTCGATCGCCAAAAACTTACCAGACCTCGATCGCCTATTAGGTAATTCACTATCTGATTATGTGCGGATTAAGGCTCCTTGTCCTGTGCTATTGAATCGATCGGTGGGTTAGGCTTTAGAGGATGGAAAACTCAATTCTGTTAAGCTTAAGCCCTAGAAAATCCCCCCAACCCCCTTAAAAAGGGGGAGTAAGAGTTTGTAAGATGTAGTGGGCAATGCCCACCACTTAGGTTTCAGGCAATCTCTATCTAATAAATATTTGCAATTACCTACTTAAATATCTGCAAGTTTATAACGCAAAATAACTAAATTTAACGAGCCAAATACTCCAGATACCGATCGCCAAATTCAAGCAATATCCCCAAACTCTGCTGGACATAGATAGCTTCAAGCTCCGCTGAATCAGCCGCCACTCGATCGCAAATAATGGCATGAATACCAGCGTGATACCCAAAAAATTCATTACACCCGTATCATAATAGCCACCTGCTTCGATGAGAATTAGTTTGACAAAAGCGGCAAGATAAGCACCTAAATGGATGCAAATCTGCACAATTGAGATATTTCTAAATAATCGATCGGCTGTCATAATATGTAAAATAATAGCTATGACTATGTGTGAAATAGAGGGTGACGATGACGGCTTTGGATTAACAATTGTTGATGTTGGAGAACTTTATCCTAAAGTTTTTTGCTTGGTAAAACAAATCACAGGTAAATCTACCAAGGAAGTCAAAGCAATTTTAGACGCTCCCGATTCTGTCATTATTGCATCGGGATACTATCGAGAACTGAATTTTATTTCCCGAGATCTATACGAAGTTGGAGCTAAAACTAAGATAATACTAGTGGATAACGAGCGAGCGAGCGTAAGTTAGAGTAACCGATACGATCGCGATTCTCTCTCATGAGAGGCTGGCGGGAACGCGCAAAAGATCGCTCATCCTGCTAAGATCGATGGTTAAACACTCAATCAACCTCTGTGCAAATCCGTTTGATGTGGGAAGATCCGGCAACAGGCGAACGCAAAGAACCCCTGTTAACTATCCCTATTGCGCTAGGGCGGGAATTTACGCGACTGCCTGAGACGATCGACGGTAATAGAGTTTGTCGGATCGTGTTAAATAGTCTGGAGGTATCGCGCTATCATGCCTCGATCGAAGTCGAACAGGATCGACTAATTGTAGTCGATCGCGGTAGTAGTAATGGCATCATCATCAACGGTCAAAAACAGACTCACGCTCAAGTTTCACCAGGAGACATCATTCAAATTGGGAATTATCAGATCGCGATCGCGATTCCAACCAATTCGCAACCGCTGACAACGCCAGCAAGTCAGTCCCAGATTGGGTTTAACGCCGTCACCAATCGACCCGATCCGCGCATTACCCCACCGCCGGAAGTTCCGGTAAATAGTTGCTTACCGCCGATTTTCCAACAGGCACAGATCGATCCGCAAGCGATTCACGCTACCGGGTTGCCAGTTGAAGAAGTCGAGTATGCTACTGTCGGCGGCGGGTTGGGGAGCTTTATCTGGGTAGATTTACTGCGAATTAGTGGAGTGAGTACCGAGCGGGTGCGAGTGCTGGGGATGGAGCAGCAACCCTACGGACGTTATCAGCAACTCTGTCTCAACGCGCAGATCGTCCCGCAAGAACGCCTGCGATCGCCTGCGGATGCCTGTCCGGATAATCTTTGGGGTTTTCCCAACTATGCGACCTTGGAGGCGGTCAGAGGCATCGCTAAGGGGAAGTTAAAATCGAGTTTGAGCTACTGCTGGCAAGTCTTCGCCGAACCGACATTAGCGGCGACTTATACGCCCAAATCTGGGGATGTTATTGCTGCGATCGATCGCGAAACCGCGCGGATTAGTTGGCGTAAAATGATTCGGACGGCGCACGTCCAGGCAATTCGCAAGACTACCGACGGGCGCTATGCGATCGTCTATACCTGTCAGCAACCCACCGATTATGCCTGTACGATCGCCCGATACGTCCATCTAGCTACTGGCTATCCCGCCTTACAATTTTTACCAGATCTCCAAGCTTATCGCGATCGCACCCAAGATTTCAAAACCGTCGTCAACGCTTACGAACCCCACGAACATATCTACGAGTCACTGGCAACTTACGGGGGGACGGTATTATTGCGCGGTACGGGAATCGTCGCCGCCCGGATCTTGCAAAAACTCTACACCCTCCGCCGGAATAACGAGCGCGTCGAAATTAAGGTGATCCAGTTACTCAGATCGGCAAAAGTCGAAGGTAATAAATACGGTTTAGCCGAGCGCAAAGTCGAGCACAACTATGAATTTCAGTCCTTTAACTGGCCGAAATCTGCGTGGGGCGGACAATATAAAAGTATCCTCGCAGCAGCCACCCCCGAACAACGCCAGCATC
>NZ_JANLWO010000595.1:0-7603 GCF_031364565.1 Chamaesiphon sp. OTE_20_metabat_361 | reverse complement strand
TCGGGACAAAGATTGAGCCAACACCTGACAAAAACGCTGCCCACTGCCCGCGTATTGGGGATGCAGGCAGTATCGGCAGAAGTGTTTGCCGGAGCGGCATTCGGTGAAAATATTCTGAATCTATTTCACATCGATCGGCAGACTATTTTAGTTACTGAATATCACATCGAAGCAGGCGACACGCTCGATCGATTGCTGCTAGCTGAAGTTGCCTATGGTTATGGCGTAGTGCCCATTTTGCATCAGCGCAATCCCCTTCCCGCAACCTTAATGCCTACCGACGATATTTTGCTAGCAAGTGGCGATCGATTGGTCGTTTTGGCAACGACAGAGAGTTTGCGCCGGATCGATATCGGCGATTCTCATTCTGAGAGGCTCCGCCAACGATACCCCAAATCTTGGCAGGTTGAAGTTGAGCTGGCGATGACCGCAGAATCCACTTTTGAAGGGGCAAATATCATCGGACGCATCTCTGGTTGTTCGCTGCGAACAGCTAGAGATTTGATGGAAAATTTACCAAGAATTTTGGATATTCCGCTCTATCAACATCAAGCTCAACGATTAGTGCGTGCGTTAGAACAGTTACGTGTCAAAGCTAAAATCATCCCGATCGATCCGATCGCTCACAGGTTATCTTTAATTTAAGAAATAACATAATTTGATTAACAAGTAGTTAAGAATTAGATTTGTTCGTGGATAATAAAAAATCTTAATTATATTCTCAAGTCGATGCGATCGATTATACTCGCATCGATCGAACAGCCATGCCAAACTAGACACCAGTCGATCTTCTGAGGTCTACTTCAATAGATATCTACAGGAAAGTTTAATTGCATGGCTAAGAATACAATCATCATGATCGGCGACGGTATGGGCTGGGAAATGACCCGCGCAGCCGCCGTTTACAAGCAAATCCAAGAAGGTAAAACTGGTACTAGCCTCAGCGATTTTTATACTGCTGGCAAAGGTACTGGTCTGAACATGCAGACCCTCACGGGCTATACATTAGCGACCACATACGGAACAACGATTCCCGATGCTAATGGCGTATACAATACTGGTCAGGCTGCTGTAACTGGCCCTAGTACTGCTGCCACAGGTGTCAACCCAGCGACTGCTGGTTTTGTATTCAACCCTGCTTTTAACCCTGGTACGACTGCTAGTGGTGGGGCAAAAGTCAGCGATGGCGTAGTTGGTAACTTAGTTGGTTACGATCCAGTCCGTGGTGGTGTCAACCCCTGGACACCAGGTACGGACAAAGAATATATCAAACTCAGCTATCCTGACTCAGCCAATACCGCAACCACCCTCTACACTGGCGTTAAGAGCTACAACAACGCGATCGGTGTTGATATCTTTGAAGATAACTTAGAAGGTGCTTTGGCTAAAGCCGCAGCACAGGGTAAATCGACTGGTTTAGTGACATCAGTCCCGATCGATCATGCTACTCCCGCCGCCGCCGCCGCCAATGTCAACCGCCGGAATAAATACGACGAAGACTATCCCGCTCTAGATAACATTCTTCAGCAAGAACTCCGCATCTATCAGCCTACCGTTATCCTCGGCGGCGGTCATCCCTTATCTACGCCTGGTAATCCACTCCCCGCCGGAGTCGAGCCACTGCGAGATAATACCTACATCAAAGCATCTACCTACAAAGAATTCAGCACCAAGCCTAACGACAACCTCTACGACTACACGTTCCTAGAACGTGGTAAAGATGCCGCTAAGGTGCTAGCCGAAACAGCAGCCAAAATCGATCCCAATAATGGCGATCGCCTGTTCGGTTTATATGGTGCGCGCGGTCAAAATGGTAACTTACCTGTCAGTTCTGCCAATGGTGACTACAGCACCACTGGTCTGGATATGTTCAGCGTCAATAGCACCAAAGGATTGAATCCAGATCTCCTGCGTCCGCTAAAAGCTGGTGAAACTGACGCTCAATTCATCGCCACCGAGCGCAATGAAAACCCAACTCTCGACGATTTGACTAAAGCTGCGCTGAACATCTTAGGCAAAGATCCCGACGGTTTTTGGGTCACGATCGAAGGTGGTGATATTGACTGGGCTGCTCACGATAACAACATCGACAACCTGATTGGTGCCACACTAGACTTCGATAAAGCAGTTGGTTCGGTTATCGCGTGGATTAATGCCAATGGTGGTTGGGAAGAAAACCAACTGATCGTTACCGCCGACCACGATCACTATCTGACACTCAACGGTGATTTCCCAACTCTGGTCAAAAATAATGCTGCTAACGGTATCAGCGAACTAACCAATAACGATACGATCGCCGGATCTGGTAACTTCTGGGGTACTAGTGCAACTGATAAGTACGGTTGGGGCAACCACACCAACCGTCCAGTGCCTGTTTACTATCAAGGGCCTGAATCCAAGCTACTAACAGATTCGATCGGTACAGGCTATGAAGCTTATGGCAAACCAGTTCAAGGTATTCCTGGTTTCATTAGCCAAGTTGATATTGGTGAAACGCTGATCGCTTCAGCAATTGACACCGTTCAGAAGGAGCTAGTAGCTGGAACTACTGGTGCCGATATCTTGATTGCATCTGCTAGCAGCAGTATTGATGGTGTTTACGACACTGTTTTCACTGGTGGTAGTAACGATATTATCGATCTGGCTTTCAACACCAACGCCCGCAACAACCGCGTCGATGGTGGTTCGGGTGGAGATACTATCTACGTCAGCCGCAACGATCGCGCTTTCGGTAGTGCGGGTGACGATATCTTTGAAGCTCTCGACAGCAAAGGTGGCAACCGAATGTCTGGTGGTGCTGGTAACGACGACTTCTACCTCGGTAGCAATGACTTCGCGCTCGGTGGTGATGGTGCCGATCGATTCTTTGCTAGTAATGGCGGCGGTAACACCATCTCTGGTGGTGCTGGTGCCGACCAATTCTGGATTGCTAATGCCGAACTTCCTGGTGCTGGCAACAAGGTTGTTGATTTCCAAATCGGTACTGACGTTATCGGAATTAAAGCGGCTACTAGCTTGGGCATCAGTGCTAGCACGCTGAAGTTGACTCAAGTTGGTGCGGATACTGCGATTAACTTTGGTACTCAAACCTTAGCAACATTGATCGGTATTCAAGCTACCAGCTTGAGTACTAGCAACGCTGGTCAGTTTGTCTTCGGTTAATCGATCTAGGGGATAGGGGATAGGGACTACAATCTTTCCCTCTCCTCGTCCCCTACCGCGTATCGATAAGTTATTGGATTTGCTGCGTAGATCTTTACCCCACCCCAGCCCTCCCTTTATAAGGGGAGGGAGCAAGAAAAGCCCCCCCTTATAAAGGGGGGGTTGGGGGGGTAAACCAACCGGAAACGAAGCCCAACAGACTTGTGCATACACCGTCCCCCTCTCCCCACTCCCCCATTCACAACCAAAATTTAAAATAATAAATAATGAACACCGAGCCTTTGCAGAAAATTGGCGGCATTGTCAGTACTAATGGAGCCGAAATTACGGCTTTCGATGCTATCAGCGATCGATTATTTGTGGTTGCTGGGTCGATTGTCGAAATTCAGAAACTCAGTAATAAGGGCGCACTCTCGGCTGATGGCTCGTTGCTGACTGGATTTACATCGCCCGCAGGTACTCAAGCGATTCCAAATAGCGTCGCTGTCAAAAATGGAATTGTTGCGGTCGCTTATGCAATTCAAGATACGACTACCAGAGCGCAACTCCCCGGACGAGTTAGTTTTTATAATGCCGCCAGCGGTGCATTTTTGAACTCGGTGGCGGTGGGTGCGTTGCCGGATATGTTGACTTTTACGCCCGATGGCATGAAAGTATTGGTTGCCAATGAAGGCGAACCGAATAGCTACGGGCAAACCAACTCTGTCGATCCTGAAGGTTCGGTGAGCATCATCAATCTTGCGGGTGGTGCGGCTGCGGCGACAGTCCAGACGGCAGATTTTACTAGTTATAATAGTCAAGCTGCCGCACTTAGAGCATCCGGCGTGCGGATTATTGGCCCTGGAGCGACCGTCGCCCAAGATTTGGAGCCAGAATACATCGCTGTTTCGCCCGATGGGTTGACAGCCTGGGTGACACTCCAGGAGAACAACGCGGTCGCGATTTTGGATATCGCGACTGGCAAGATTACCAGTATTGCACCACTAGGAGCGAAGAATTACAATCTCCCCGGCAATGGCATTGATGCTAGCGATCGCGATCTCACTGCCACGACTGGTAAAATTAACATTCAAAATCAGCCAGCTTTTGGCTTGTATCAACCTGATGCGATCGCGAGTTTTTCGATCGCGGGGAAGGCTTACTATATTACTGCCAATGAGGGCGACGCCCGCGACTACACGGGATTTGCAGAAGAGGTACGAGTCGGAGCGGCTGGCTATGCGCTAGATTCGGCTAAATTCCCCACTGCGGCGACGCTCAAGCAGGATGCTAATTTGGGTCGGTTGACGGTGACTAGAGCGACTGGCGATACCGATGGCGATGGTGATTTCGATCGAATCGAGTCGTTTGGGGCGCGTTCGTTCTCGATTTGGGATGCTACTGGCAAGCAAATCTACGACAGTGGCGATCGATTGGAACAAATCACTGCAACCCTGTCGCCGACTAGCTTTAACTCGGATGGTACTGCTGCTAGTTTCGATGGTCGCAGCGACAATAAGGGGCCAGAACCTGAAGGTGTCGTCGTTGGGGTCATCAACAATCGCACCTATGCTTTCATCGGTCTAGAGCGCACTGGCGATGTCATTGTGTACGATGTCACCAATCCCAATCAGCCGCAATTCGTTCAGTATTTGAATCCGCCGGAAGATACTGGTGTTGAAGGGTTGACCTTTATATCGGCGGCGGATAGTCCCACTGGTAAGCCGCTGTTGGTGACTGCGGCGGAAGTTAGCAAGACAGTCGGAGTCTTTGAAATATCTTTAGACGATCGATCTACATTTAGTGCGAGTTTTGTCGGTCAACAGATCTTACCAACGGGACTAGTCCCCACAGGTGCGGCTGGTAAAATTAACGGCGTAGATGTGCCACTGGGCGGTTTATCTGGGGTCGCTTACGATCCGATGAGTAAGAGCTACTATGCCATCTCTGACGATCGATCTCAATTTGGCCCCGCTCGGTTTTACAACTTCACCCTCGACCCAAATACACTGGCGACTACTGGCGTAACTTTTACAGGCGTTACCGCGCTCAAAGATGCAGCGGGTAATCCTTTCGCGCTCAACAGTCTCGATCCTGAAGGGATTGCCCTATCTGGAAATGGGACGATTTTTGTCTCATCCGAAGGTGAAGTAAATCCGGCGGCGGGTCGCGTCACGAACCCCTTTATTAAGGAATTTTCGATCGCCACCGGGCAAGAAGTTCGCTCTCTAAACATACCGACCAAATTTTTACCCAAAGTTGAGGATACCAATAAGAACGGCATCGTCGATGCTGCCGATACCCAGACCGCTGGCGTGCGAAATAATGCCGCTTTCGAGAGCCTGACGATCGCCCCAGATCGCCGTACACTCTATACAGCCACCGAAAATTCGTTATTCCAGGATGGCTCGATCGCGACCGCCACAACTGGCACGAATTCGCGGATCGTCCAGTATAACCTCGATACAGGTCTAGCGGAAAAAGAATATATCTATCAAACCGATCGGGTTGCCGTTGCGCCCACACCCGCGACCGCCTTTGCTACCAATGGTTTGGTCGATCTACTCGCGATCGATAATCGCGGTACCATGTTGGCTCTCGAACGCTCGTTCTCGACAGGTGTCCCCGGTACTGGCAATACGATTAAGATTTATCAAATCTCCTTGCCAGGTGCCTCGGATGTTAGTTCGATCGATAGTTTAGCCAGCTTGACACCAGCGCAATTAAATGCTCTCCAACCCGTCCAAAAACGGCTGCTGCTAAATCTGGATGCGCTGGAACTACCAACCGGACTAGACAACATCGAAGGTTTAGCTTTTGGTGCCAAGCTCGCCGACGGTCGCCAATCAATTGTCTTAGTCAGTGACAATAACTTTAGTCCCACCCAGTTTACCCAAATCCTAACATTGAGTACCGATCTAGTGCCTGAAGTTCCGGCGGTAGAACCTGCGTTCAACTTGGTATCGGGTACAGCGGGTGCCGACAATCTTATCGCTGGCATTACGCCTGGGTTTGATGGCATTAGTGACACGGTATTTACAGGTTCCGGCAACGATACTGTAGACGTGCCTATTGCAGGTGCTTTAGCTGGTAATAATCGGCTCGATACTGGTAGTGGTAATGATACCGTTTTTGTCGGTAATCGCGATCGAGTTTTTGGTGCTGCTGGCGACGATATTTTTGAAGCTGGTGATGCTCAAGACTATCGGATCTCGGCTGGTGCGGGGAACGATACCCTGTTCCTCGGCACGAATGGTCGCGCTTTGGGTGGCGACGGTAACGATAAGTTATTTGTTGGTAGTGGCGGCGGTAATCTCCTCTCTGGTGGTGCTGGTGCCGACCAGTTTTGGATTGCTAATACCGAACTTCCTGGTGCGGCGAATACTATTCTCGATTTCCAAATCGGTACCGACGTTATCGGCATTCAGGGTGCCAAGAGTTTGGGCATTGGTGCTAGCACGATTAAATTAAATCAAATTGGTGCTGATACTAATATCGATTTTGGTGGTAAAACTTTGGCGGTACTAACGGGTATTCAGGCTAGTAGTTTGAGTACTAGCAACGCTAGTCAGTTCGTATTTGCTTAATTTCCAACGGTGTCATCTCCCAAGGTAGGGGCTTACCCCCCTTATAAAGGCTAACGCGTATACACCTGTTGGACTTCGTTTCTGCTGGTGCTCTACCCCCCCAACCCCCCCTTATAAAGGGGGGGCTTTCCGGCTCCCTCCCCTTTATAAAGGGAGGGCTGGGGTGGGGTAAAAGACTACGCATCGACTCAAATAACTTGTGTGTACACGGTAGGCTTTCCGGCTCCCTCCCCTGTCTTGTCTCGCTTCCATGGTCGGGGAACCCGACCGGAGCGAGCCGCTTTATAAGGGGAGGGCTGGGGTGGGGTAACATCAATACCGAATGTATCTCCTATTCCCTACTTAGCCGCCTTGACTCTAGTTGCGCGGTTGACAATCTTCTCGCCTTCACGTTGCTTCTTACCACGCCAGAGGAGGCGGAGTGGAGTTCCGGCAAAGCCTAGTTGCGTCCGAAATTGATTCTCGATATAACGACGGTAGTTATCATTAAATCGGGAAGGATCGTTGACGAATAGCGCGATCGTCGGTGGTTGAGCACTGACTTGAGTACCGTAATAGATTTTACCTTGTTTACCTTGGCGAGTCACCAGGGGATTGTGCCAAGAGGTAGATTCTTCGAGCACTTGGTTGATTGTGGCGGTACTGACACGACGACGGTGTTGTTCGACGGCTCGATCGACTATTTCGAGAATTTTATCAACGCGTTGTCCCGTGAGAGCGCTCACGAAGATACTTTCAGCCCATTCGGTAAAAGCGAGGCGGTTGTTTAATTGTGATTGATAGTCATAAATAGTATAGGAGTCCTTTTCGACTGCATCCCATTTATTGACGACAATTACACACGCGCGTCCTTCTTCGGCAATCCGTCCGGCGAG
>NZ_JANLWO010000588.1:0-4079 GCF_031364565.1 Chamaesiphon sp. OTE_20_metabat_361 | reverse complement strand
CACTAAATGAAATCTGCCGCTGGACGAATCAAACACCATGTGGGTTTCCGACTCAAGTAATTTCTGCCTTGGGACACAGGGCGGCTGCGTGGACACCGTGTAAGCGGTGTGAGAGTCAGAACGAGACGGCTTGTCAAACCTCTGGACGCTGTGTAAGACCAAAACGCAAACTTGTTTGTGTGGAGGCAATGGCGGGTGAAACACGAAGTCTGGGGTTTTGATGCCCAGACCGTATGCGTAGCATCGGTGTGGGTTGACTAAGCACTAAGATATGTCACTATCCACTTTCAGATGCCCAAAAAGACAGGTGGCGTCCGCGAGATTTCGGCACCCTTACTCCACCCCAAACAAGCAAGGTACCCAAATATCGTCGGTGCTAACTATGTGGCGATGGTAAATCCAGCTAAAGGGCAAGAATTCTTAGTGCAGTTATAGCAACCGCTAAGGCGGTGAGGACAGCACAGCGATTGTGTATTATCTTGACGCACACAAACGGGAGGGAACCTCCCGTTTGTGTGCGTCGCTGTCTCGCTGCTTGGTGCGACATACATGGAGGAAACCTCGCCTTGGGCGCGCCGCTACGCGGACTCAGATCTAGAGTGTCTCAACCGATGCGGCAACTGCCTACAACGCGTTAGTAAAAAGTACGGTAGACGCCAACTATAGCTGGTATCTCTGGCAGATTTTAGATTGCACTATCCCCTACTGGATCTGGATTAGGGGACTTATTGTGGCGATCGAGCGGTAGCCTTCACAGGGGCTGAGCCGATCTCGTCCATGCAAGTGCGGATATCATATAAATATTAAAATCAGCAAATTATTTAATATTTGTTTAATATTTTTGAGCAGGGAATTAAATCTAGAGTTATGCTTAAGAAGTTAGCCGATGTCTTGATGCGCTGTCTTGTCTTGAAGCACACAAACGGGAGGTTCCCTCCGCGTGATTTTCAGTCGCTAAACCGTCGGGAAACCCAACGTTGGCGTAGCCTCTCCGTCAGGAATTACGCGCATCGCTTCAAGATCGGAGACGTTGCCAACGAGAGCGGGGTGTAGACACCTCGAATCATATATGGAAATCAGAAGTCCGTCGGCAGTTGTCAAGCAGGCACACGTCTCACACAACATCGAGGAACTGCACGATCTTTGCAGCAAGCAGTCGATCCTACTAGACTTGGTGACGGATGCGATCGTGTTGTGGTCGATCGAGGGACAGGTACAATACTGGAATCGCAGTGCCGAGCGGACGTATGGCTGGACGGCAGAACGGGCAATCGGCAAACAGATCCTCGATTTTCTCTACGATCTTGACGATCCACACTATCAAACGGCGATCGCCCAGACACTCGATCGGGGAGAATGGAGTGGCGAACTTCAATTGTTAACCCGCGAAGGCAAAAGCGTTGTAGCAGCTAGCCATTGGTACTTAATCGTCGCTACTACCGGGATGCCTCACTCGATTTTGACGATCGATACTGACATCACCCAGCACAAACTCTTAGAACGGCAATTTCTCCACGCACAGCGATTGGAAAACCTCGGTGCGCTTGCCAGTGGTATCGCCCACGATCTCAACAATATTCTAACGCCGATCGTGGCGATTACGGAATTACTACCCCTGAGATTGAAAAATTTAGACGAGCGTACCCAAAAATTACTCTGTACCCTCGCCGAAAATTCTAAGCGCGGGCGGGAATTGGTCGCTCAAATTCTGACTTTTGCCAGAGGTAGTGATGGCGAACATACGATCGTGCAACCGCAGCATCTGCTAGCAGAAGCGATGCAGATCGCCAGACAAACCTTCCCCAAATCGATCGATGTGAGCCTCCGCATTGAAAATAGTCAGTTGTGGGCATTATCGGCAGATGTCAATCAGCTTCATCAAGTATTGCTAAATCTTTGTGTCAATGCCCGCGACGCAATGCCTGATGGGGGCGAATTGACAATTATGGCGGAGAATATCATTCTGAGCGATACCTATCCCAAGCTGCCGCTCAATGCGCTGGGGAGAGCGTATGTGGCGATTACAGTCGCAGATACTGGCGTAGGGATCGAGCCGAGTGTCAGGGATCTAATTTTCGAGCCGTTTTTTACCACGAAAGAAATTGGGAAAGGGACTGGCTTAGGACTATCGATCGTCCGGACGATCGTCGATAATCATCAGGGATTTATCGACGTTACCAGTCAATCTAATGGCGGGACGCAATTTCGATTGTATTTACCAGCGATAATTCCCGATCGTGACAAGCCTCACCCCAGTTCTACACAGGCACATCTAGGACATTTACCGCTGCTAGCGGGTAAAGGCGAACTGATTTTGATCGTCGATGATGAACCTTCAATTCGCGAAGTTCTCGGTACGACGATCGAATCTTATGAGTATCGAACGATTTCTGCTAGTAACAGTCAACAAGCGATCGAGTTATATGCTCGACATCATGGCGAGATTCAGGCGATTTTACTCGATTATATGATGCCTGGTGGCAATCCTACTGATACCCTCCGCCAGTTTCGCTCGATCGATCCCAGTGTCCGTGCGATCGTCATGAGTGGCTTATCCGCTGATGAAATTTCCGCTCATCATCATGGCGAGACAGTTAAGGCTTTCCTTGCCAAACCTTTTAGTACTGAAGATTTATTGCATACGCTGAAAACGGTTTTAAATTAAGGTTCTCTGGCTTGATTTAAAGACGATCGAGATTTTAGATAGTTAAATCTGTGCGGATTTAACAAAAAGTAGGGGTTTTAATCCCCATCCTAAAAACCCGATTATTAATTATCAATTAATTTAAGCAACCCTAACTGGTGATAGATATCTTCAGCTACTGCTGCTTTGAGAGATCTACTCAAGCGATTCTTTTTTTGAGCTAGTTGCAGACATTGCGCTGTCGGGCACAGATATGCCGAGCGTCCCTGCATCAAAATCGTGCCGAGATCGATCGCAACTTGTTTGGATGGATGACACTTTACCACTCGCCAAAATTCACTTTTAGGCGCAAACTTGCGACAACTTATACAGCGTCGATAATCTTTTCGATCTGCGATTTTAACCACTTTCTTCTCGCTACTCATTTGAGGATCGACAGATTGAGTATTGCCTAATTAATTGTAGATGGTGGGCAGTGCCCACCCTACTGGGACGACACGACTTTTCGATCTGCGATTTTAACCACTTTCTTCTCGCTACTCATTTGAGGATCGACAGATTGAGTATTGCTTAATTAATTGTAGATGGTGGGCAGTGCCCACCCTACTTTTTATAATTATCAATTAATAATTATTAATTAATAATTATCTTCCGCATAGTCAGCATCTTGATAATCGGGTTGATAGCGAGATTGGTATTCTGAATCTGCTTGGCGTTGAGATTCGACCTCCGCCATTGCTGCCACAGGATCGTACCGTTTGGCATCTTTGATATCAATTTTCCAGCCAGTCAGTCGCGCTGCGAGTCGGACATTTTGCCCTTCCTTGCCGATTGCCAAACTCAACTGATCTTCGGGTACGAGTACGTGTGCTTGCCGACCCTCAGAATTAACCAGTCGAACTTCCTCAATCCGGGCGGGACTGAGGGCATTGGAGATGTATGTCGAAGGGTCGGGCGACCAGCGAATGACATCGATTTTCTCGCCTTGCAATTCATTTACCACGACTTGAATCCGCGAACCGCGTGCGCCGATACAAGCTCCTACGGGGTCTACATCGCCTTCTAAGGTATCTACCGCAATCTTAGTACGGGGGCCGACATGCCGCGATGGGGGACTGGCTTCGCGCGCCACAGCGACGATTCTGACGAGTTCTTCTTCGATTTCGGGGACTTCATTGGCGAATAGCTCCACGACTAATCCCGCAGCACCGCGCGAAACTAGCAGTTGTGGGCCGCGCTGGGCACCTTCGCGGACTTTTTTGAGGAAGACTTTGAAACTACGCCCGATTCGATAGTTATCGTTGGGGAGTTGCTCTTTTTGAGGCAGTTCGGCTTCGACATCTGGCTGTCCAAAACTACTATTGACAGACAAGATTACCGATTGACGTTCAAAGCGGAGCACCTTGCCCATCAGCGCGGTACCTTCAAATTGCTC
>NZ_JANLWO010000575.1:0-3199 GCF_031364565.1 Chamaesiphon sp. OTE_20_metabat_361 | reverse complement strand
TGTTACTTTACCTAAGTTTACCTAATTGATGACACGCCCTAGCCACTAGCCACTAGCCACTAGAACACCAGTAACTTTGTTTTAGTGCAAGATGTGAGTTTGGCGGCTTTCCTATTTCCATCGAACCACTACATCCATCATGCAGCAAAATACAGCTAAGTACCCACGTATCGACCTTCCTTTCGAGGCAATGATGAAGCTCAAACAGCAGCTTCGTCAATCGACTATTCAACAGCATTACAGCGTTCGACTGCCATCTAGCGATCGTCGAACGCTGTAAGTGAAGCGGAACGATCGCTAGAATCCATGTTCTAATCGCCAAGTACAAATATATTTGGCGATTTTCTTTTGTACTAATTATGCGAGGCTAAAAATGAAGATAAACTTTCAAGAAATATATGAAATCAGACGAATGATGGTAGATAGAATTTTACGTGGACAAGTTGATTCGGCGGACTATATTACTTATCACCTCTACAGTTTTAGAGGTCTAGTTTATTTCCGTCTAGATGTTTATAGTGCAAAATATAAAGACTGCTCTGTTAGTATCCATATTGGCGATGATGGGCAAATAGAAATTCGTCCTGCATCTCTTTCATGTAAGAAATTCTTTCATCAAAGTCTGACGGAAACCCTCGCTATTATTGAGGCTGAAATAAATGCAGTGAAAGCCGAATTACACAACTTTTGATCGGAACCGGACGCGGCAAGCCGCAGTTAGTTGACGGTTTGAATTCTGCCGCCGAATCTAGAGCGATTCGGCGGCTTTTTCATCTTTATCCATCCCTACTTTATCCGAGGTCAACATCATGAAATCTGGTCTAACTCTCGTCCAACTCGCCGAAGAACTCACCGCCCAACAAGAATCTAAGCGCGACTTCCACGCTCCCACATCGAGCTTGAGTATGCTCGGTAATGGCAACTTTCATCTCGAAACCAATAATGGCAGCGAAGAAATGCCAGCGACAGACTTCGCTCACTCACAAATGGCTAGCCGCATCCAGGTTCCAAAGCCCTATTACGATCGGATGCGCTCGGAGGCCCCCGCTCTGTTGTCAACCAACATCAATCATTGGTTGGCTAAAAAGCAAGGCGAAACCTCGCTGATTCGTACTTTGCGAGGTCAGGTGCGGGCGTTCTTGAGCAATCGCTATCGGATCGTGGACAATCACGAAATTCTAGCGATGGTAATGCCTGAGCTTGCTGAAATGGGTGAAGGCATTACCATCGCAAGCTGCAACGTTACCGCAGAGAAAATGTATTTGAAAGTTATTAACACCAACATTGAAGCTGCTATCTCGGTTGGCGACCCAGTTCAAGCGGGATTCGTGCTGTCGAATGGCGAACTCGGCAACGGCTCGATCTCGGTCGAACCCTTTATCTATCGCCTAGTTTGCACCAATGGCTTAACGCTCAAAGATGCCAAGCAGCGGAAGAACCATGCGGGTCGTGCGAATGAAAGCACTGACTTGTATGCTTCCGATACCGTGCAAGCGATCGATAACGCCTTCAAGTTAAAGATTCGCGATCTAGTGCGGAATGCGATAAGTATTACCACATTCCGCAATGCAGTTGCCGATCTGCAAGCCTCTAAGAATGACCTCATCACTGGTCATTCGGCAAAGGCTGTCGAGCTTACCGCCAAAGCAATTGGCTTAAACAGTGACGAATCTAGTTCGGTTCTCGACCATTTGATTCGTTCTGGTGACTTGTCGCGGTTTGGGCTGTTGAATGCGGTTACTCGGACTGCTGAAGACATCGAATCTTACGATCGGGCAATTGAAGTCGAGCGGCTTGGTTCGAGCGTTCTGTACTTGCCGCAAAGCACTTGGTGCGAAGTAGCAACTGCCCGTAATTAGCTAAAATGGATAAATCCCAGTAAGTAGCATTACTGGGACTTCTCAAAACCAAAGAAATTCAAGACTAACAACTAGGATAACATTATGTCCCTGACGATTGAAGTCGAACTTAAAGATGTCTTAAATGGTATCAACCAAAAACTAGACGTTATTCAGAAAGATGTAACTGACTTAAAGCTAGGTCAAGTTGAAATTAAAGGTGAAATCAAAACTCTTGACGCTAAGGTTGATGGACTGTCAACAAGAGTTGGCAATCAAGAGATTTTGCTGAGAACCATTGTTGCTGGACTGATTGTAATCGTCATTGGTGGTGCAGCCAAAATGTTTTGGAATTTTCCTGTTAATCCCTAGCTTTCCTGCCAACAATCTCTAATCCTATTGAGCACCATTCACTTTTGAAGACTGGTGCTTTTTTGGATTCTTACTCACATTACCAATCTCTAGGAAATAAGCATTATGTACGAATCGAACAATAAAAAAGTCGAGAAAATTGTCAACCTCATTCAATCTTATGGATGTATTATTGAAGGCAAGAAAATTAGTTTAGACGATCTACCACTGCTTTGTCAGGATCTAAATGATTCGGACAAAAAAGAGATTGCAGGTCTAATTCAATCCATTGATAATGAATTATTTTATCTCTACGAAGAGCGTAAATATCTAGACATCCAAATTCAATCTCTGGAGCCAGCTAGAGACAGATTAGCTCGGCTAGTATAAATGATTTCTCTTTGATACCGATCGTTCAAGTATGACTGCAAAGTGCTGTAAAACTCATCCAAATCTTCTAAGATCATGAAACTCGAAACCTACCAGATCGCTGTTTATGAATATCTCAATCAGCTCAATTATGCTGTCATTAATGATGATGAACGACATAAGCTAATCCAATTGAACAACCTTAAATTAGTTCGGATTGAAGCTGTCGATCGCCACAAATATCTCATCCAAGAAGTTATATTGGGTCTAGCAGGGCAGCGATGGAACAATATCGATGCCTCAACAGCGATCGCCCATATTCAAATGCTAGAAGTTGGAATTAATTGGGAAGTACTCGAAATCTATATAAGTCAAGTTTTGGAAATGCAATCCGCAGGAATTATATAAAGCCTAAATTTCATCTCGTTCTGCCCACCTCTCTAACTTTAATTATGCTAAACACTTCAAATGACAATAGTACTCCTTCCCGCCATTGGTTCGTCCACAACTGGGAATCGGGTGCGATTCGTTGAAGTATGAATCACGGTGAAAGTCCGTACATAATACTTCCAAGCTGGCTACCAGACATGTAGCAACTCAAGGCTTGAACTGTCTAATTGATGAGGGTGCAAGTCCCTCCT
>NZ_JANLWO010000781.1:0-10579 GCF_031364565.1 Chamaesiphon sp. OTE_20_metabat_361 | reverse complement strand
AATCGAATTCGATCTAGACGAAATTCAGCCCCCAAACCCGATACCCCAAACCCCAGATTCCACTCCACCCCCAAAACCTGAATTCCAAAACCTAACTCCTACACCTCAAGAAAAACAACTCTTCGATCTCCTCGCCAACTTACACAACCATCCTGGCTGTCTAGATTTCTGCCTCAAATCGACTCCAATCTCCCCGTGGGCGCATCAACTCAAGATTCTGCGCCGAGTTGCCAATAATTTCCCCTGCAATTTCCTCATCGCCGATGAAGTAGGATTGGGTAAAACGATCGAAACTGGATTAATTCTCAAATATTTACTCACCAGCCAAAAAGTTCAGCGCGTCTTATTATTAGTACCCGCCAGCGTTCAAAATCAATGGCAACAAGAATTACGCGAAAAATTTAATCTCAATTTCTGGAGTTATAGTCAAGGCGAATTTACAGATCCTTATGGATCGACAATTACACCTAATAGCAATCCTTGGAATACCACTAATCTCATCCTCGCATCATCTCATCTAATTCGGCGCAGCGACAGAGCCAAAGAATTACTAGCCGCCGAACCTTGGGATTTAGTCATTCTAGATGAAGCACATCACGCCCGTCGTCGCAGCCCCCAACAACGCAAAGATACACCCAATCGACTATTAGAATTACTCCAAAAATTAAAAGAGCGCACACGCTCTCTAATCTTACTTTCTGCCACGCCGATGCAAATAGATCCAGTCGAAATCTTCGATCTATTAAACCTGCTCGGATTATCCGGACATTGGAGTTATAGCGAAAATTTCTGCAACTATTTCGCAACCCTCAGCGGTGAAATAGACAGAGATACTTTAAACTTCTGGCAACAGATGTCTACCGATTACTTCAAACGCGGTGGTAAACCTTGCCCTAGATTAAATGCCCATCTAAACCAACAAGATAGATTACTCGCCCATCGCCTCCAAGATACTTGGCAAACAGGCAGAAAAAGTATCGACTATAAACAATGTATCCAAGATAAAGAATTTATCGCCGCTTCCCGTCAATACCTGACTACCAATACACCACTCAAGGATCTAATGTTCCGACATACCCGCGATACCCTGCGGGAATACTATCGTCATGGTATTCTCGATCGAGACATCCCGACTCGAATTGTCAGCGATAATGCGATCGTACTAGAACCTCTACGAGAAGTAAAACTCTATCAAGTCGTCAGCGATTATGTCCGGCACTTCTATCAACTCGCCCAAAAGGAAAATCGCAAAGCATTGGGCTTCTTGATGACGCTCTACCGCAAACGGCTCACCAGTTCCTTCTACGCTGTCAAAGAATCACTCAAACGTCGATTAGAAGGCATCAGTATTACCCCCGACGATCTCAACGATATCGATGATGCCGATGATAGTATTATTCAAGGCTTGGAATCCTTCTTCGCTCAACCGACAGATCCCAGAGAAATTGCCGAATTAGAAAAAATACTCCGCCAATTTGAGAATACAGGCGAAGATAGTAAACTATCCAATTTTCTCATCATTCTTCGCCAAGAACTCAACCAACGAGAAAGCGCGATCGTCTTTACTCAATATACCGATACGATGGATTATCTCCGCGATAATCTCTATCAAATCTATGGTAATCAAGTAGCTTGCTACTCTGGGCGCGGTGGCGAAATTTATGAGGGAGATAAGTGGGTACAAATATCTAAAGAGAAAATTAAGTCAGCATTCCGTGCGGGTGAAATCAAAGTTTTACTCTGCACCGAATCGGCTTGCGAAGGCTTAAATCTTCAAACCTGTAGCGTACTACTGAATTACGACATGCCGTGAAATCCGCTGCGAGTCGAACAAAGAATCGGGCGGATCGATCGGATCGGACAATTAGCCCCTACAGTGAGGATTCATAACTTTTACTACGATGGCACCGTCGAAGCTAAAGTCTACCGCAAACTCCGCGATCGCATCAATGCCTTCCAATCTGTAGTTGGCAACCTCCAACCCATTCTCGCCCAAGTCCCCAACTTCATCGAACAAGCCGTCATGAGTGCCGATCCTGCCGAGGAAGGCGTGTTGCTAGCCGAATTTGACACGGAGACACTTAATTAGTTTTAATGACAACAATGTGTCGCCGATGACAAACAATCTGTCACTGTACATCTGTTAAAGCATCCACTTGACTCTCTCCATGATGGGCAGTTCTGCTGGCACAACCAGCTCTAGTTACTTTTTCTCAACATAAATTAAAATAACTTTTTTATTCAATAATTTCCTTGCGTCGATCGTATATTTTAAATGTGAGGAGTTTGTGAGTTGGTTGCAATCTAATTTTTATTCAATTTAATAAAATAATGTCTCAAAATCCCTTCAGCAGCTAAATGTACGTCTTAAGCTAGAATATTTTTGGCGCTATTTATATATAAAACAATACAAAACTTAGCGTTGTATTTTCTATTTTATTAACACGTTTTTATCTATACCTTTAGAGGGAGTGCTTTGGATATTTAGGTGGTTAACTTGAAGGTATCGATTAATTAAATTTAGAGTTTGATTAATCGATTCAAACCTTACAGGTTGCAACTGATTTTATGAAGAAGCTAATTCTACTGGCACTGGTATGTACGGGATTCGCAGTGACTACGCCCTTTACAGCACAGGCACTAGATTCAAAAAAAATCTCTCAACACTAAAAAGGAGAAATTTATGACCGCTAAAATTCTTGCCTTTGCTGGAAGTGCCCGCAAAGATTCCTTCAATAAAAAGCTAGTAAAAATTGCTGCTGAAGGAGCCAAAGCTGCTGGTGCAGAAGTTACCTATCTAGATTTCCGCGACCTGCCCCTACCACTCTACGATGAAGATCTAGAGACGGCTGAGGGGTTGCCAGAAAATGCTCTCAAGCTCAAGGCAATGATGAAAGCACATCAGGGATTCCTGATTGCCTGCCCAGAATACAACAGTTCAATTACTCCACTCCTAAAAAATGCAATCGATTGGGCATCGCGTCCCGAACCAGGCGAACCATCCTTGGTATGTTTCAAAGACAAGGTTGCCATCTTGATGGGTGCTTCCCCTGGAGCGTTGGGAGGTTTGCGGGGATTAGTTCACGTTCGATCTATTCTTGGCAACATTGGCGTTCTAGTATTGCCAGATCAAAAGGCGATTGGAAATGCTCATCAAGCATTCGATGAGCACGGCCAATTGAAAGATGAATTACAACAGGTAGCGATCGCGCAGCTAGGCAATAAGCTCGTCACGGTTACGAGCTTATTGAATGGCAGCGACATACATCGAACCGCCAAAGTTTACTGTCACTGACTTAATCGCTGAGGGCGATCTGGTCACGGCACTCGGCGACATCACATTGAAGGACAAAGACGGGAAGGCGGTTGATTATTCGTACTGCGATGTCTGGCGTTTTCGCGGCGGTCAAATCATCGAATTAAGGGCTTTCGTTATCAAAACCTAAGCTCGACAAACCACACACAGGTGAGTGACATGACCCAAAATGTAAAATCAGCACAACATATACGATTTCTTCGCCAACCCTTCCAGATCGTTCGCGACAATTTTCGCGCCTATCTCATCATCAACGCCATTGTGTATGGCTTAGTCATCACCGGGATGGTAGCGGCGATGGTCTTCCCCAACTTGGGCGCAACTCAGGTGGCCACCATGGAAGACAACGGAATGACGGATCTTATTCGATCGCTAATCAATAACCCTTGGCTGTTCTCGCTGACCATCCTGGGAGTCAACGTCACGAGCGGTGCGCTGTTAATCGTGCTCCCTTCGCTAATCGTTCCCTTTGCTGGCATCGCCATATTCGCGTATCGGGCATTCACTCTCGGTTTGGCTCTAGCCCCGACTACCAAGATTATGGCGGTGGCAATGATCCCGCACTCGCTGACGGCACTCATCGAATTTCAGGCATACGCCCTCTTGATGTTTGGCGCATATATCCTCGGTCGGTCTTGGGTTCGCCCCGCAACCATCGGTGCTCGGAACCATCGTCAGGGTTACGTCCGTGGGCTACAACAGCTCGGTTGGCTGAGTCTGTCCGCACTCCCACTGTTCATCGTCGGCGCGATCTGGGAAGCGTTCTCGCTCGGCTACCTGGTTCCTCTGCTGGTCCAATGGTTGTTGTAGCGTCTTCCACGCAATGATGGGCATGAAAAAATCGACCTCGAATTTGTAGTTTCCTAGAATTTATACAGAACATAAGGAGAAAACCATGAAGCGATTTACCCTGTTTACGTTCTTGTATCTAGCGACGGGAATCTGCCTAACCGCGACCTGCTCAAGGCAGCGCTTCGCTATCGCCCTTGGGTACCCTGACATGACTCCGAACGCTAAGACCAGCCTATTAGTGTCCGCAGGACTGCTATATCTTTGCGCTGTATTCACGACCTTTCCGTTTTGGCATCAATCTGTACAACGGTCTCAAGCGAGACTGCGCGATAAACCCGCTTGGCAACGAAACTTTGTGGCGATCGCACCTTGGCTTGTGATTGCATCAGTGCTCGTTTCAGCGTTGGCGTAGCCTACCGGAGGTAATCGCCGATTTACTGAACCACAACTGGGCGACGCGGCACGGAAACGGAGTTTAGACGAAGCACAATCTAAACTCAAAGAATTAGTTAATAGTTGGTAGCGTCAGTCAGCTAACAAGAAGGGTGAAATACTGTCCTTGTTGGTAAACGATCGGGTTAAATAATTGATATTTTTATCTAGTTTAGATCGAAAGATTAAAATTAAAGATTAACTACCGATCCTTGAGTGTTTGAATCTGGTGAGTCTTGTAAAATCAAGGTATGGAAAGAAATTGCGTTGGCGCACTTCTGCATTGGCAATAGGCTACCGTAGGCACAGGCGACGTTTCACGTTGGCGGAGCCTTGCCCTTGGCATTACGACGCACTTCAGCTCTGCTCAGTGCAAGTAGCCTACTGTAGGCGATCGACAATTATTTAAATAGTACGAGCATTTTAAGAGCGTGATTTTTAGGTTTTAAGGTAGCTATTTTAATGTCGTCAGAGGCTGCTTTAAAGTTAAATTATTTTACGCTCAAATCACTGCAAAGAGCGCGAAATAAATACCGATCGGTCGAATACTGAAAAAGTTTTGATAACACAACTAATCTATCTAGAAATTGCAATCGTTGGCGTAGCCGCGTTTCGGCAGAGCCGACGCGAAGCTGTTGGCGGAGCCTTGCCCTTGGCATTACGAAGCAGGTAATCGCTCATAGATCGATCGGCGCATCGCTTTCCCCAAGGGAAGGCGATGCCAAGAAATCGCCGATGCTTTTCAATCGAATATAGGAAGCTAAAAATGACTCAACAAACAATCGACATCAAACTCCAGTCTCAAGGGCAACCAATCGCCCCCAGTGCTGAAATCCAGCGTCTACATCTATTTGTAGGGAAGTGGAACACAGAAGGAGAGACTCACGCCAGCGCGGATGTCCCAGCCGTCAAGGTAGCCTTCGTGGACACCTATGAGTGGATGCCTGGTAAGTTTTTCCTGGTTCATCGTGCGAACGGACACATTGGGACTGAGGAGTTAAACACGCTTGAATTTATCGGTTATGACCCTTCGAGCCAGACATACACATGCCACTGCTTCGATAGTCGCGGCAACTCCGACTTATTCCACGCCCATCTTCAAGACCACACCTGGACGATTGAGGGAAAATCATCGCGGTTCATAGGTCTGTTCAACAGCATTGGCAACACTTTGACAGGTCAATGGGAGCAGTCCAGCGACGGTTTGAATTGGCTCCCTTGGATGGATGTGAAGTTAACGAAAGTCTCGTAGACGATTTTCCATCAGCGCGGGAGTCGTAGGCTTACGCCAACAAAGCAGCGTTCCGCAGGAAGGGAGCGGCTATTGCACTTGGCGTTAGCCTGCCGGAGGCAAAGCAAATGCTCCTCAAGAGCATCGAGGCATTTATCATCAAACATTGGAAGCTAAACCATGTCACGAAAAGCAACAGTAACAAAACCCCAGACTCTACAGCCACCACTTACCCCTAGTGCCGAACTCCAACTTCTGAATGTATTTGTTGGCAAGTGGCCTACACAAGGGCTATCTTACGGATCGGGACAGTCGAAAGAAAACCCCTACGACTCACCCGTCCGGTGGATTGGGGCGGAAACCTACGAGTGGCTACCAGGTGGGTTTTTTCTCGTTCGTCACTTTAATGGGCAAATCGGCGACTTACCGATGAGTGGGATCGAAACAATCGGCTATGATGCTGTGAGCCAAACGTATTCCTCCCAAATATTTGACAACTATGGCAGAATTCATCTTGGCCAGCGAACGATCCGTGATGGTGTTTGGTCGTCATCGATCGGAACAGAATACCGTACCACGTATACATTTCGCAATGACGGTAATAATCTGGCTACCCATTGGGAGTGGTTAGATGGAGATGATTGGTCTGTCTTGACTGATTCAGAGGGAACTAAAGTCAATTAGGCAGCAAGCATGGATCGCTTAATTTTCTAATTAAATATATGTGAATAAAAACAAAGTCACTTTATTTTTATTCACGACAATACTTGTCTTTGTCGTGTTTTTAAACATGAGTAAATTGTGAGTTATTTACAACTTACTCATGTTTTAATTCAATAAGATTGATAATTCAAGGCTTCTTTAGGAGCTAATTGCACATCTTAAAATCAAATAATTTTAAGTGTAATTTTGTAGATAGCATGAATGTCAAAACTAGTGTTATGTGATTCTGTTTTATTAAAGCATTTTTATCTACTCCTTTAGACAGAGTGCTTCACTTGTTCGATCGATTAACTTTAAAGTATGGTCGATTAATTAGGTTATAAATTTAATTAACTAACCCAAATATTCCACTTTAAAACTAATCTGATGAAGAAGCTAATTTTACTAGCACTGGTATGTACGGGATTCGCAGTAACTACGCCCCTGACAGCACAGGCACTAGATTCAGACAAAATCGCTCAGTACGTTGGCGTAGCCTCTCCTTTGGAGAATCGCGACTACCAGTATCCTAACAACCGAAATCGTGACTACCAGTATCGTAACAACCGAAATCGCGATCGCCAGTTTTCTGTTTATTATCGCAACCGTAACGATTCTCCAGGGGAGAGGCTACGCCAACGGCAATGGACTCTAGAGAGTAACTATGATAATCGTCGCGATGCAAGGCAGGCTGCTAACAGGTTGGAGCGGCGTGGGTATCAAACCTACGTTCAACTAAGTCGAGAAGTTAATCGTGGGAATCGAGGCTAATATCCGTAATTGAAGGCGTTGGCGCGGCTGCACCAATGCCTGATATCAAAATTAGAGATGACATTAATTTTGAGAACTTAAATCGATACCAAGAGCTACAATCGCGAGACCAATTCAATTAAAACGACAGAGAATTTACCATGAAAAAACAGCTTATTGCCTTAGCTCTCCTGTGTTCCTCTCTTGCCACTTTTGGCATGAGTAAACCAGCTAACGCCCAATTAGGTCAAGCTTCGATCGGCCCATCGGTTGAATTTGGTAACGGAACCGCATTTGGGGTCGATACCAAATTTGGAATCAGCAGTAATTTGTCCCTGCGTCCATTTGTCTATTTTCCCAATAGTGGTACTAAGTTTGGTACGGCATTAACCTACGATCTCCCTCTCAGCAATAATGCGGAAACCCTCCAACTTACCCCTTTTGTTGGTGGTTCGGTAGACTTCAATACTGGCAATAACAATAATAATAATACTAACTTTGGTTTGGTTGGTGGAGTCGATCTCGATCTTACCGATAGCCTCCGATTAAAAGGAGCAATAAACGTACCGCTAAATAACGGTCAAGATCGAGACACAGCTTTTACTGTTGGGGCTGGTATCCGGTTCTAGAGTCTAACGATCTAAACAGCAACTAGGACATTGAATCGATCGATGTCCTGACACCAGAGTTTGAGGTAACAATGTCGAGTATTACTCTGAATTTAAGGAAGGGTGTAGATTCTTTGGTAGAGAATCTCCTTCATCCCAAGATCGACAAGCGGCTAATGTGGTTGCTGGTGGCAATTCCACTGCTCGGTATTGGTAGCTATGTTGGCTACAACCAATTAGTAACTGTACCTAAACAACGGGCACAGAGCAAAATTCAGACGGCAGCAGTCACGCGGGGGAATCTGACAATTTTGGTATCCGCCAATGGCACTGTGCAACCCGAAAGTTCGGTCAATGTCAGCCCCAAAACATCCGGTGTCTTAAAACGGCTGCTAGTCAAAGAAGGTGATTTTGTCAAGCCAGGGCAGATTGTCGCATATATGGACAATTCAAACCTTCAAGGGCAATTGCTCCAGGCACGGGGCAATGTTGCTGCTGCTCAGGCGAATTTGAGTAAGGTTGTCTCGGGGAATCGATCGCAGGATATCGCCCAAGCGCAAGCTCAGGTTAATGAAGCAAATGCTGGTTTGAATAAGCTAATTGCGGGGAATCGATCGCAAGATATCGCTGGAGCTAGAGCCAACCTAAATAAAGTTCAGGCGACGAACAGGCAAGCAGCCGAAGATTTACAGCGCAACCAACAATTACGATCGCAGGGAGCCATCTCTCAACAAGCATTGAGTACGGCTCGATCGACTAGTGATAGTGCCCAAGCGCAAGTAGAGCAGAGCCAGCAAGCATTGAATCTACTCAAAGCCGGATCGCGCCCTGAAGACATCGCCCAAGCCAGAAGCGTTGTCAATCAACGCCAACAGGCATTAAATCTACTCAAAGCCGGATCTCGCCCCGAAGAAATCGCCGAAGCCCGCGCCCAAGTGATGGCAGCTCAGGGTGCAGTCGCGATCGCGCAGCGGAATATCGACGACACCACGATCCGCGCCCCCTTCGCGGGGATTATCGCGCGTAAATATGCCGATCCTGGTGCGTTCGTCACCCCCACAACGGCGGGTAGTGCGGTGACTTCGGCAACCTCATCTTCGATTCTGGCTCTAGCATCCACTAATGAAATCGTGGCGCAGGTAGCCGAAGCCAGTATTGCCCAGATTAAGGTCGGGCAGGTAGCAACGATTAAAGTTGATGCTTATTCTGGCAAAACCTTTGCGGGCAAAGTAACACAAGTGGCTACCCAGTCATTGGTACAACAAAATGTGACCAGTTTTGAGGTAAAAGTAGCGGTTGCAGATCCCCAAAAGCTGCTCAGTCAAGGGATGAATGTGACGATCGATTTTAGAGCCGGAGAATTGAATCAGGTGCTGATTGTGCCGACAGCGGCGATCGTGCAACAGGCAAAGGCTCAGGGTGTATTTGTGGCGAAAACAGGCGGCGATCCGGTATTTACGCCGATCGTGGTGGGGACAACTGTTAATGATAAGACTGAAGTTAAGTCTGGTTTAACTGGGAACGAACGGGTTTTACTCAGTTTTCCACCTGGAACCCGTAAAGCCACTGCGATTACAGATGGCGGTTGACGATAGACAGCCAGAACCCACATTCTCCGAAACTACCATTTATGGATACTTGAATTCATGCGTAGATCTACCCACCCCACCTTGCAGGCACCCCTCCCAAGAGGGGATTTAGCGGACAAATCCCTCATGCGTCCCTCCCGCCGCACCAAACGCAAAATCTCACTGCTAGAAATATTTCTGATGGCAGTCGAAACCCTATGGAGTAACAAAATTCGCAGCGGCTTAACGATGCTCGGCGTGATTATTGGGATATCATCTGTCATTGCGATAACTTCGATCGGGCAAGGCGTGCAAAGAGCCACTGAGTTGAGAATTGAGGCATTGGGTACTAATATCCTACAAGTTTCAGCAGCAGCAGCGAGAACGGGTGGCATCAGTCAGGGGGCTGGTTCTGCTAGTACGCTCACCTGGGAAGATGCGCGATCGATCGCCAAGCAAGTTCCCGCTGCGACTGCGGTGTCAGCATTTTTATATCGCCCAGGCGTTCAGGTGGTGCGGGGGAATGTCAACATTTCGATCACGGCTATCGGCACGGATTTAAACTTTCCAGCGGTAAGAAATGTCAAGCCGCAATTAGGCACATTTTTTCAGCAGCAGGATTTGGATATAGCCAAAGCAGTAGTGGTAATCGGTGCCAAAATTCGAGACGATCTATTTGCTCCATCCGAAACGGCGATCGGTAGCGATATTCGGATTCAGAGTAAGCGTTATCGTGTGGTGGGGGTGATGGAACCCAAGGGTTCTGTGGGCGGACAGGATCAGGATGACCGCGTGTATGTGCCCCTCACCACGATGTCATCCCAGATTGTGGGGAATGCTTCCCTCAATGGCACGGCAATTAGCGGATTTTGGATTAAGGCCGCAGATCAGGCGCAGCTTGAGGCCGCTCAGTTTCAGGTGACAAACGTACTGCGGATTCGTCACGGCATTTTTCCGCCTACTCCCGACGACTTTCGCATTAGCAGCCAGATTGATATTATCAACACCTTTAGCAGCGTGGTGGGGCTGTTCACGGTTTTGGTGAGTGCGATCGCCGGAATTTCCTTAGTCGTAGGAGGTATCGGCATTGCGAATATCATGCTGGTGTCGGTCGTGGAGCGCACCCGCGAAATTGGCATTCGTAAGGCGATTGGGGCAACGAACAGCGCCGTGCTGAGCC
>NZ_JANLWO010000526.1:0-4412 GCF_031364565.1 Chamaesiphon sp. OTE_20_metabat_361 | reverse complement strand
GGTTGCTGGCACAATTGCCGCAATCGATATCAATAATCGAGAACGAGCTGGGTATCTTAAGAGTGTGGGAAGAAAATCTGACATCATGCGATCGCGCGTGATGTCTTACTTCGTTTATGGGGCAATGTGCTGGATCTGATGCCGCCCTATTGTACTAGGGAATCAGAGTTGAGCTGGGCGGATTGGCAAATCGCTGCGACGTTGAGTGCAGTGCTAGTCTGAACTTGTAAAATTCGACCATTCGATCGATTATTGAACTATTCTTTAATCTGATTTAGATATATTTGTAAGAACTAAAATTTAAAATTCGAGTGGCCTAAAGTATAGGTAATGCTATTAAACTCGAAAATCTGGTGACGAATCAAGCTTCAAAAATCGATCTTAGCTGCTTGAGAGTTGGTAGCTGAAACTATCTTTTGACTGACTTTTTCAATTTTTTAGTAGTCGTTTTTACACGATTAGAGATATTGTTGACAAAGTAGATAATTAGTATTAATATTAAACGCGCTGTTTGAAGATCGCTACGCAAATTCTGATAAGCAAAGACATTCAGTTATTACTTAGTAGTATTATGTCTTTTGGCGAATTCAATAAAATCTTGTTGAATAAATATGAAAAATTCGCTATGTTAGGGATGGCACAACAATAAAGAAATCTTATGGGCGACATCAAGGCAACTTTTACATCAACAGATCGTGCCTTTCACGTCGAAGGATATGAAAAAATTGACTTTAGCTTGCTCTACGTGGATGGTGCATTCCAACCAGAAAACCCAGAAATTGCGGATAGCTATCGCCAATTTGGACGATGTTTGATGGTGGTAGACCGGAATGTGTACGGTCTATATGGCGATCGGATGCAGAATTATTTTAAGCACCATGACATCGACCTGACAGTTTTTCAAGTCGCAATCAAAGAACCTGACAAGACATTAAAAACTTTCGAGAGTGTCATTGATGCCTTTGTCGATTTTGGGCTGGTGCGTAAAGAACCTGTACTAGTAGTTGGCGGAGGATTGACGACTGATGTTGCTGGTTTTGCCTGTTCTTCCTACCGTCGGCGGACGAACTATATCCGCGTCCCAACGTCCTTGATCGGGTTGATCGATGCTAGTGTAGCGATTAAGGTAGCTGTTAATCACGGTAAGCTCAAAAATCGTCTCGGTGCTTATCATGCGTCCCAAAAAGTCATTCTAGATTTCTCATTCTTGAGGACGTTGCCGATCGATCAAATTCGCAACGGCATGGCAGAATTGATCAAGATCGCAGTTGTCGGGAACAAAGAGCTGTTTGAATTACTAGAAGCTCATGGCGAAGAGTTGCTACACAGCCATTTTGGTTATCTGAATGGGACGCCCAAATTGCAAGCGATCGCCCATCGATTGACTTACAATGCGATCGAGTCGATGCTGAAACTAGAAGTACCCAATCTTCACGAACTCGATCTCGATCGAGTGATTGCCTATGGACACACCTGGAGTCCCATGCTGGAACTAACTCCAGAAATCCCGATGTTCCATGGTCACAGTGTGGCGATCGATATGGCATTCTCAGCAACGATCGCTCAGCACCGAGGCTACATTACAGTTGCCGACCGCGATCGGATTCTAGGGCTGATGAGCCGACTGGGATTGGCGATCGATAGTCCATATTTGACCCCAGAACTACTATGGCAAGCCACTAAATCGATCTCGCGAACTCGCGATGGATTGCAACGCGCTGCGGCTCCCTGTCCGATTGGTGAATGTATGTTCATGAACGATCTGACTCGCCTCGAATTAGATGAAGTCTTGACACTACATCGCGACATTTGTCAGGGCTATCCACGCCAAGGCAACGGCGAGGACATGTATGTGGTCTTGGATAAGATGACTCCTTCCCCCGCAGGAGTCTAAGGATGAGACCAGTTACCCCAGTCGGGATTTTGGCAGCCAAACTGGAACGCTTGACCCAGCAGATGGCGCACATCGCCAATCTCGACCCCGCTTTTCAAGCCGAGCTGCAACAAGCCTACGAGCTAGCCAACGGTCTCGATCCTTATCTCGATCGTTGTACGACGCCAGAGTCGCCAGCTCTAGCCGCATTGGTGCAGCACACCCAATCGGAAGATTGGAGCAAACGCTTTACAGATGGCGAAACAGTTCGCCATCTGGAACAGGAGATGGTTTCCGGTCACGTGGAAGGGCAATTTCTCAAATTTCTGATCCACCTGACCCAAGCGCGTCGCGTCCTCGAAATCGGCATGTTCACGGGTTATTCTGCCCTAGCGATGGCGGAAGCACTGCCCTCTGATGGCGAAGTTGTGGCTTGTGAAGTCGATCCTTATGCGGCAGAATTTGCCCAACGCTGTTTTCAGGAGTCTCCAGCCGGACATAAAATATCTGTCAAAGTCGCACCTGCACTGGCAACAATGCAGCAGTTAGCGGCGGATGGAGAAGTATTCGATCTGGTGTTTATCGATGCGGATAAGGCGGGATACCTGGACTATCTAGATCTGTTGCTGACGACGGGGCTATTGGCTCCTAATGGCTCGATCTATGCCGATAATACGCTGATGCAGGGACAGCCATATGTGTCGGGGACAGCTACGCCTAATGGAATCGCGATCGCGAATTTCAATCAGGCGGTAGCGGCAGATCCGCGCGTGGAGCAGGTGTTGATTCCACTGCGGGATGGGATTACCTTGATTCGGCGGGTGTAGATCCGGCTCCTCCCCTTAGAAAGGGGAGGTTGGGTGGGGTAAAGGTTTACGCTTTAATCTCGATGATTTGAGGTGAAGGTGGCTGCGGAGATCTACCCACCCCGCCCATTGGGCACCCCTCCAAGGAGGGGATTTTTCTTTGGAAGTGCGAAAAAATTATGACAAAGACAGTAGCAATGGGATCGGCAGGATTCGATCGAGAAATCATGATGGAAGATAGTAGATTGCCAACTAGAATTAAAACAACTGCTACTCTGCTGCTGCTACTGTTGGTATTTCCCCTAAATCTCTTGCTAACGACGATCGCGATCCTTAGAGCCGCGATCTTTACCCCAATTCGATCTCGTCAGATTGCTGCTCAGCCGCAGACGATTTTGATTAGCGGTGGGAAGATGACTAAGGCTTTGCAATTGGCTCGATCGTTCCATAGTGCGGGACATCGAGTAATTTTAGTTGAAACTCATAAATACTGGCTGACGGGGCATCGCTATTCACGATCGATCGATCGCTTTTATACCGTGCCCGATCCGCGTGCTGAAGATTATGAATCGGCGCTACTCGAAATCGTCATCCGTGAAGGTGTCGATGTCTATGTCCCTGTCTGTAGCCCGGTTGCCAGCTATTACGATGCCAAAGTCCAGACTGTACTCTCTCCTTATTGTCAGGTGATGCACGTCGATGTCGAGATGTTGCAGCGGTTGGATGACAAGTATGAATTTGCGACAGACGCTCAGGCGTTGGGACTGCGGGTACCCAAATCTTTTAAGATTACCCATCCCCAGCAGGTTATCGACTTTGACTTTAGCACCGAGCAGCGGCAATACATTATCAAGAGTATTGCCTATGATTCGGTACGGCGATTGGATCTGACTAAATTACCCTGCGCTACGCCAGCCGAAACTGCTACGTTTGTCAAATCGCTGCCAATTTCCGATTGCAACCCGTGGGTGATGCAGGAGTTTATTCCTGGGCAAGAATACTGCACCCACAGCACGGTTCGTAATGGAAACGTGCAGTTGCACTGTTGTTGTGAATCGTCAGCATTTCAAGTCAATTACGAGCATGTAGATCGATCGGATATCGAGGAGTGGATTCGGACTTTTGCTGGTAGTCTCAAGCTGACGGGACAAGTTTCCCTAGATTTTATGCAGGCAGATGATGATGGCAAAGTTTACGCGATCGAGTGCAATCCGCGCACCCATTCTGCCATTACGATGTTCTACAACCATCCCGATGTGGCGGCGGCTTATCTAAATTTAGCACCACTCGATCGGACCGTACAGCCATTACCAACCAGCCGCCCGACTTATTGGCTCTATCACGAAATCTGGCGATTAGTTACGCATTTATCTTCGCCACAACTAACTTGGCAAAGATTACAAACGATCGTTCAAGGTAAGGATGCCATCTTCGACTGGGACGATCCGCTACCTTTTTTGATGGTACATCATTGGCAAATTCCATTATTACTATTAGGCAATTTGCGAAATCCTAAACCTTGGATTCGGAAAGAGGCCAAGAAAGCTCTGGCAAAACTCACGTAGCTACGCCAAAATCGAAATCATCTACCGCTAACTATTCAAATGAAAACACCGATTCCGGTTCTGGTTCTCTTGTTTAGCTGCGTTGTCGTGTCGGCGCAGATCGTGCCAACGAATTCAGTTTATGTTGGCGTCGTACCTTACAAGACCAACGCTACCGTGGTTTTCGAG
>NZ_JANLWO010000523.1:0-7903 GCF_031364565.1 Chamaesiphon sp. OTE_20_metabat_361 | reverse complement strand
ATTTTAGTACCTGCGAGGGGCTTGCTGAGATTATTTTTATTGAGTTTGGGTGGATGGCGGAGTGAGAGGACGAGGTTACTACCCTGATATCTGAGCCTGTAACCCCACTGTTGTTTTGATTTGAGGTTAAATACATATTGGACTACGCCAGGGCTGGTTTGCTTCCAATCTAGCCGCGACACGGTGGGGTTATCATTGAAGCGGATAATATCAGTTTGGGCAGTAGTGTTGTAGAGCGTCAGCGTGAGGGTAGTAGTACCTTGTTCGAGTGTTACGGGGACGGGTACTTGCAGCGGGATAATCACATCGGTAGCGCCCTCGCGCTCTTTACTCATCAGGCTTTTGACGATCGTGTTAGGCGGTGTGGTGACACCAGTTGTTATCTGTACTTGCTCCGCCAAGATCCAGCCGCCATAATCGAGCCGTACCCAATTAGCTGGCTTGCCATTATTATTCCCCGTCTGACGCGCGGTAATCGCTGCCTTGGTGCCCTTGGGTAAAGGTGTCAGCCGACTAAAATCAGAACCTGCACCCGTGCGCGTAATTCCCCCTTCGACTGTGACTTCGGCGATGTCTAGATTTAAGGGCGACAAAATCTGCACTTTACCAGGAGCAGTTTGAGAGACGGTAGTCGGTGGGTTGCCTACTTCTAGTTTATAGGTTGGATTGCCCAAATCGGCAGCGGCTGAAGCGATCGCGCAGCCCAAATACTGCCCCGCACCATACATGGCTTGAGGTTGATTGCGATCGATTAACGCTGCTTTATTGTCAGGTAAATCGACACCATTGCCCTGCTCTTGCAGCTTAATATCTTGCCCACCGATGTTGACATTGACTTTGGCTTTAGCTGGTGCCTTCGCGCCAAAACAAACTAGTTCCCCAGGCATCCGCGCCATGTCTCCTTGCGGTTCGAGGGAATTGGGTGCAAAGTTATTTTTAGGTGTCTCGGTAGGCAATGCTGCCGATCGCGTGACGACAATTGTTTTAGACTGCCCTTTATAATCAATCTCAAAGGTATTTTTCCCCACCTTGAGATTGAAGACAGAAGCAAAATGCCCCCGTTGACTGCGGGGAACGGGTTTATTATTTACCGATACGTTGCCTTCGCTCGGCGCACTCCCAATCAAGAAGATTCGATCGCTTGCTGTTTGATAATCGGCGGGGGGAAAGGATACATACAGCTTGGGCGTGACGATTTGCGCCACTACTAATGGTGTCACTGCCACTGAGAGGGTAATACCGCCTAAAATCCCTAAATGCGAATACTTGCCGAGCATGGTGTTTGGGTTAGTTATCCGATCTTAAAATCCCAGCAACCGAATCGATAGCAAATCGAATCTACTTGGCTGAGTGTTTATACTTAATAATTGTTACGAATTATAGCATCTCTGCGATCGTGGAGATCGTCCGCGATTGCTGTAGGATTCCAATTCGATCGAGTCGGTAATAAACATCAATCGCTCGTGCCATCAAACCCCCTTTCCCCTTTCCCCCTTCGCGATAACTGCTGGAGTGCCACCCTAGATATCGATCGCCAAACCGTCGATACTCTTATAATTTTTTTGGAGTTGATATGCTCTGACACCATCGTTACCTTTATTACGTGCCCAATCAGTTAAAGTCGTGCGTTCCGTTTGGAGTTCGTAGATCGGTACTCCATAACCACAAGATGTTTGGACTGACTCGATCTGCAACAAAATTATTTGCCGTTTGCCAGGTAGATCTTTAAAGTTAGTAATTAAATTTTCCCATGCGGCTGTATCGGGGCGAATTACGCTCCCCGTACCGTACAACCTGAGAATTAATGGTCGATCGGTAAAACTGCAAAACATCATCGTCATTCGCCCATTTTGAGATATATGAGCGGCTGTTTCATTGCCACTACCAGTCAGATCTAAATAGGCAACCCGATCGAAATCCAAACACCGCAAAGTATCGATCCCTTTGGGCGATAGATTGATGCGTCCTTCGATCGGGGCTGTCGCTGTAAAGAACAGTTGCTGCTGTCCGATAAATTCACACAATTGCGCGTCGAGTCGCGGATAAAATTTAGCCATCATTATTAAAACTAGATCAGCTCAAATTCTAAACAGTTCGATCGCGCTTGTAAAGATCGCTTAACTTCAGTTGTGGTGGGAACCACTCGCAGAGGAGCCGCCGACAGCGAGGACGGGTGCTAAGGGTAAAGTTAAGTAAACTGTAATCTCGTCCTGACCCTCGACTAACAAGCCATCGCTCGAACTACTAGACATCAAAAATAAGCCATCATAAAGTTCCACAATTTTCTTGACAACTTTCAAGCCGATCGCCAATTCTTCCTCTTCAGTTCCAGCCGGATTAAATTGAAGTAGCTTTGACATCTCGACATCCAAGTCGTTGCCTTGAGCCAGAGACCGACAACTGGATATCGACAGATGAAAAGCGTTGTCGATATTTTCACCATTAATTTTTAAACTCAGATAGGTCGCAGAGTTACTGAAAATGCGATCGAATAACTCATCAACTATCCACTGAAAATGCTCCGAGCTAACTGCTAAATTAGTAGCAGCGATCTCGCAATCGAAATCAATCGGACTGGGGAATGATTCAAATCTAGCGATTGCACTTTGTTCGACGATCGATTTGGGCGTACAGTTGTCTTGTCGATCGGTCGCTGGAGTTTCTAGTGTTAGCTGTAAATAAAACCAAAACTTCTTAGTTAATTTTCGCAATTGCCCGACAGCGCGATCGCTAGCTGCCAAAATCTCAAGTTTGGTATCTAAATCTAGGTGGTCGATATTCTGAGTTAAATGCTCGATATTAGCGGAAATAGTATCCAGCGGTGCATTAAATTCATGGGGAAAACCGACAGCTAAATCTAATCTAATTTCATTGATATTGTTAGCTAAAGAATGAATATTATTGCGTTGCAGCTTGGAAAAAGATTGAATCCGATCGTGTTGTTTTTTAATCCGCACCATTGAGTTAACCCGAGCGCGCAATTCCAGACCATTAACGGGCTTATTGACAAAATCATCGGCACCAGCAGCCAAACACCGCGCTAAGTCTTCTTTACTAGCTAAAGCCGTCACCATAATAATCGGCACGGCTTGCCATTGAGACATCAGCTTGAGTCGCCGACATACTTCAAAGCCATCGATACCGGGCATCATCACATCTAACAAAATCACATCAGGATCGAATTTGTCTAGACCGGAAAGCGCATCTTCACCACAATTAGCATAGTACAATTTGTAACTTTCGCTAGGAAGTAATGCTTCGATTACATCGAAGTTATCTGGTTCATCGTCAACGATTAGGATGGAATAGCTACTCATCGTGAATTACTTAGTTGAATATCTCCTCAGAATGCCCATTTTGCTACCCAAATTAACGACAATTTTGCGGGCATTCTAAAAGTAGGTGTTGGGAAAAATATTTGTTTGTCGGTACGGAGATCGCCTGCTAACTAGCTACTACCGTACCGATCGAAATTCTAGCTAATGTCACAAGCCGCCCAGGACAGCATACTTACCAAAAATAATGCTCGAATCGATTCCGTCAACGCAGTCCGAATTAATGTCGGCGATCGTCCGTCATCCGCTCGTAGTAACCCCTGGCACGACGGCGATCGAGGCGATCGATGCCCTTTACTGCCGCCAAGCCCCACAGTCTTACTCAGACGATCGATCCCATCTTCAGGCGCAAGAAGCTAGCTGCATTCTCATCGTCGATGGCGATCGACTCGTCGGGATTTTGACGGCGCGAGATATCGTCCGACTTACCGTCCAACGGCGAGATCTGGAAAATTTAACCATCGGTGCGGTGATGACAGCCGATCTAGTTACCCTCCGAGCGGCTGACTTTACCGATGTAGCTGCGGCGATCGCTCTCCTCAACTGCCATCAGATCGACCACCTACCCGTGGTAGACGATCGCGATGGGTTGGTTGGGCTATTAACCGCTACCAGCCTCCAGCAGCACCTCACAGCCGCTCTGGTCGCCCAGGTTTCCGAGTTAGAAGCAGCTCAAGCCGAATTGTTTGAGAATCATACCCTCGATCTCGAAGCCTCCGAGCAATTTCTCCAAACTGTGTTCGACACTTTCCCCCTATCGGTATTTTGGAAGGATCGCCAATTGCGGTTTTTGGGCTGCAACGAAAACTTTGCCCGAGATGCCAATCTAACTTCCGCGACCCAAATCGTGGGTAAAACCGACTACGATTTGCCGTGGGGCGCGATCGAAGGCGATGCTTACCGCGCTGACGATCGCCAAGTCATCGACTCTGGTATCGCCAAATTAGGGATTATCGAACGACAGACACGGGCAGATGGTAGCGCGATCTGGGTGGAAACCAATAAAGTACCACTCCGGAATCGTCAAGGTAAGACACTTGGCGTCCTAGGGACTTATCAAGACATCACCGAGCGCAAACAATCTCAAACCCAGCTACATCAAATATCCGAGCGGCTGTCACTATCGCTCAAGTCTGGCGCGATCGGCTGTTGGGAATGGGATATTGCCAAAGATTGTCTGATTTGGGACGAGCGGATGTATGAATTATACGGGCGAACCAGAACCTGTCCGAGTGCCGAGTGCCCAGAAGCTTATGCCACTTGGCTCGCCAGTGTCCATCCCGACGATCGCGCCGATACTGAAGACAAGCTCGCACAAGCGCTCCTCGGACAAGCTGAATACGATACCGAATATCGCGTCATCCATCCCGATGGCAGCATCCATTTTATTAAAGCTTACGGCGTAGTCCAACGCGACGATCGCGGTCAGCCGTATAGTACGATCGGGATTAACTTTGATATCAGCGCGGCTAAACGCGAGGAAGCCAACCACCGCCAAACCGAGCAAACGATCCGTCAACAAGCCGAACGCGAATTTGTCTTACGCGAAATTACCCAACGCATCCGTAAATCGCTAGATCTGCCGACTGTATTCGCGACTGCCGTCCGGGAGATCCGCCAAGTTATCGAAACCGATCGGGTGGGGATCTTCAAATTCTATCTCGACAGCGACTTTGATGAAGGCGAATTCGTGGCGGAGTCGGTTGGCAATGGCTTTGAATCGATCTTGGGTGCGAGAATTCACGATCCAGGCTTTGGCAACCAGTTGGCACGATATTACCAAAAAGGTCGGATCAATATTGTCGAAGATATCCATGCCGCCGAATTGCTAGATTCGGAAGTGCGGGTGTTAAACCAGTTTCAAGTCCGCGCTAATCTGGTCGTCCCATTATTTCAAGGTACCGAATTATGGGGCTTACTGTGTATCCATCATTGTGCGGCACCGCGCTGCTGGCAAGAAGTTGAGATTAATTTGATCGAGCATATTGCCGAACAGATCGGCATTGCCATTCAACAAGCCACCCTCTATGCCAAAGTCCAGTCAGAACTGGCAATTCGCTGGCAAGCCGAAGAAGCGATCGCCCTCCAACTGCGCCAGCAGCGCACCCTCGGCGCGATCGCCCACCAAATTCGCAATTCACTCAAAATCGAAGATATTCTCGCCACTGCTACCGCCCAAGTGCGCGAATTGATGATGGTCGATCGAGTCACCATCTTTCGAGTCTTGCCCAATCTCAGCATTCGGGCGGTCGAAGAAGTTGTCATGCCCGACTACCTCAGTCTAGTAGCGACAAATTGGGAGCGCGCGCCATTTAGTAAGGAAGAACTAGAATTTTATCTCCTCGGTCAACCGCGCCCGATCGTCGATATCAATGACGATCTGTGGTCGTTACAGATCCACCAATCCGTTGGCATGAATGAGGTTAAGTCCAAAATTGTCGCACCGATTTTACTGCGTACCGACAATCGCACTCAGCGCCCGCGCCATCCCCGCCAGCCGCAAGTCAGACTCTGGGGCTTAATTAGCGTCCATGCGTGCGCTACCCAGCGACACTGGCAAGATGCCGAAGCTCAACTACTCCAACAAATTGCCGACCAACTGGCGATCGCGATTCAGCAGGCAATTTTGTTCGAGCAATTGCAGCAAGAATTGACCGAGCGCCAACAAGCCGAAACTCAGTTACGGCAGAGCAACCACCAGTTAGCCGTTTCCAACCAAGAACTCGCCCGTGCGACCCGACTCAAGGATGAGTTCTTAGCCAGCATGAGTCACGAACTCCGCACCCCCCTGAATGCCATTTTGGGGATGTCGGAAGGATTGCAAGATGAAGCTTTTGGCACCCTCAACGATCGGCAACAGAAATCTCTCGCCACGATTTCCAAAAGTGGTACACACCTGCTCGCACTCATCAATGACATTCTCGATCTATCCAAGATCGAAGCTAACAAGTTCCAGCTCGAAATCGCCGAAGTCTCGATCGCGACCCTCTGCCAGAATAGTCTCATTTTGGTCAAAGAACTCGCCCACAAAAAGCAAATTCGACTCACTACCCAACTCCCCGAAGCCCTCAAACACATCAAGATCCAGGTGGACGATCGCCGCTGTCGGCAAGTCCTCATCAATCTCCTCAGCAATGCCGTCAAATTTACGCCCGCAGGTGGCAGTATTACCCTCGACGTGCGACTGACCGAGCGGGGACTGACACCGCCCGCAAGTGCCCCTACCACACCAGCCCCCTGGCAGATCGTGTTCTCGATTATCGATACTGGCATCGGCATTGCCCCCGAAAATATCCCCAAACTCTTCCAATCCTTCGTCCAAATCGATAGTAGCCTCAGTCGTCAATATGCTGGCACTGGACTGGGACTGGCACTAGTCAAACGGATTGTCGAAATGCACGGGGGAACTGTCTCCGTCCAAAGTCAAGTCGATCGCGGCAGTTGTTTTACCGTTTCCTTGCCATTTCATCCTAGCGCTGAGACGGCGGTGCCACCAGCAGTGCCGCCGCTAGTCTATCCCCTTACTACTGAGCCAGCACCATTAGCGCCTCCCGCCGTCACACTCAAAGCGTCGATCCTCGTGGTCGAAGATAACGACGCCAATATGGAAACCATGACGGGTTATTTGGAGAGTCGCGGCTATCGCCCGATCGAAGCCAGCACCGGACGCATGGCAATCGAGATCGCCCAGTCCCAACATCCCGATGTGATTTTGATGGACATTCAGATGCCAGACCTCGACGGCTACGCCGCGATCGGTCAACTCCGGCAAATTCCCGAGTGTGCCAAGATGCCGATTATTGCCCTCACGGCTCTAGCCATGCCGCTCGATCGTCAAAAATGCCTCGATGCTGGTGCCGATCGCTACATGACTAAGCCTGTGAAACTAAGTCAGTTAGTTGCCACGATCGAACAGTTAATACATAGTACTTGATAAGTTACAAAATTCATTGCTTCACTTATCTGCCAATGCGCCCGGACAAAATTATTTTTTATTCGACCGAATTTTTGTGACTATTGTTACATTATTTTTTTAAATTCTGCTTTTTAGTTATTGCTTATCAAAATATTTGTTACCTTATATACTCGCATATACGTGCGTGTATGTATTTCAATTTTTAGTATAAGTTAGATATTTTGAGTATTAACTAGCCGCTAAATTTATATGCACCTTATCCCATAGCTTGCTCTTGCAAACACTTTCAGTGATTGAGATTAATTATTAATCTTAAATTTTAACTCTGTCAAAGTTCATGGTTTGGATGTAGCAAAAATAACAATCGCAACGATTCATGTATTCTTGTGCTAGGATTTAACCAAAGTATTTTATGTAGACAATAAAAACTACTATTTTAAATATTGGGGTTTATCATGACTAGTTCTGAGAATAAGTATAAAGCACTAAACCAACCCGATACATCTGCAAATTCATTAGTAAATTCAACTTTACCTGGAGCAGATCGAGGAGCGATCGAGCGATTTTCACAAGCTGGATTCGACCCCGAAAAATTAGTACCCGCACCGACATATGTAGAATGTGGCATCGAAAAACTGACCGCCCTGTGTCA
>NZ_JANLWO010000485.1:0-9877 GCF_031364565.1 Chamaesiphon sp. OTE_20_metabat_361 | reverse complement strand
CCAAGAGTTGTTATCCAGCCAAGTGAGTTGCATAAAAATTTTAGATCTGACACTATTGTTTATATAATTTAACACTGTGACGATCGAGATTGCTATGGGCTAGCTATTCGGGTTAAATCGAGAGGTAACATTTCTGAAAGTCTTATGGGCGTGATTAAATATAGACAGAAGATGAGCAACCTTGGTATCTTGGTGCGTTATCTAGAAGTCTTCGGTGCGTTATCCTTCGGAGTAACACACCCTACCTGCTACATTATTATTATTCTGATGACGATCGAACAACCCGCTACATCGGCTTTACCATTACCGCCGGGAACATCTGGCTTGCCTTGGATTGGCGAAACGATCGCCTTTTTGACCGATCCGGATTTTGCCAACAAGCGCCGCCAACAGTATGGAGAGATCTTTCGGACGCATCTGGTCGGGCGTCCGACAGTGGTGATGAGCGGTGCAGCGGCAAATAAATTTATTTTAGCGACTAATTTTGATAAATTTTCCTGGCGCGATGGTTGGCCGGATAATTTTAAGGAATTATTGGGAGCATCGTTATTTTTGCAAGAGGGAGCCGAGCATCAGCGCAATCGGAAGTTATTGATGCCCGCTTTTCACGGTAAGGCATTGACGAACTACGTCACGACGATGACCGAAATTACCGATCGATATCTGACAAAATGGGAGCAAATCAGCGATTTAACTTGGTTTCCCGAACTCAAAAATCTCACCTTTGAAATTGCGAGTGTATTACTGATTGGTAGCGAGCCAGGTGCGGAAACGACCGAGTTGAGTCGGTTATTTACCGAACTGACAAATGGCTTATTTACGATCCCACTCAATTGGAGCTATACGACTTATGGACGGGCGATCGCGGCACGGGATAAATTGCTAGCCCACATCGAGCAAGTTGTCTTAGAGCGGCAGCAGCAGCCCTCTCAGGATGCGTTGGGATTACTAGTCCAAAGTCAGGATGAGGAGGGCAATCGGTTGAGTGTTGCCGAACTCAAAGTTCAGGCACTACTATTATTATTTGCCGGACATGAGACGACAACTTCGCTGGTTGCCTCGCTCTGTCTAGCGCTAGCCCAACATCCCGAAATTCTAGCCACAGCTAGAGCGGAACAGGAGCGAATCGGGCGAGATACACCGATCTCGATCGAGAGTTTAAAGCAGATGACTTATCTCGATCGAGTCTTGCGAGAAGTCGAGCGGATGTATCCACCCGTAGGCGGTGGTTTTCGGGGGGTAGTTACAGAGTTTGAATTTAACGGCTATCGCGTGCCGAAAGGTTGGCAAGTACTGTATCGGATTCCCGAGGCGCATTTCGATCCGGAAGTTTATCCCGAGCCTAATTCTTTCGATCCGGAACGGTTTAATCCCGATCGTTATGAATATAAGCCGTCAGATTATACATTCGCTACTTATGGCGGTGGCTCCAGGATCTGTATCGGCATGGCATTCGCCCAGATGGAGCTGAAAATCATTGCCGCGATGTTATTGCGCCGCAATTGTTGGGAACTAGTACCCAACCAAAATCTCACCCTCGATCCGATTCCGACACTCCATCCCCGCGATGGTTTAAAGGTTAAGTTTTACAAGTTGTAGCTGTTGCCATATTTGTTAGGACAGTCAGTGCAGGTTAGGGATATTTGCTCGGCTCTAGTACCGCCAACGATTGAAATCGTGGCTCGTATTGCAAAGTCCGCCTACGCGGACTAATTTAATAGTCCGCGTTGGCGGACTTCGTATCATTAGCCGAGACTTCAGTCTCCAGGCTACCCCGATCCCGAACTCACGCTACTTAGCCGCCTGAGCGACCAACCAACCGCCGATGGCGACCCCGATAAAATTTGGTAGCCAGCCAGCCAAAAATGGAGAAATAATCTCAGCTTGACCAAAAGCGGCACAGACAAACATCAGTAAATAATAGCCAAAAATCAGCAGCACGCTCACCCCAAAACTCGTCGCCTTGCCAGTGCGCTGGGGACGAATGCCCATCGCCGAACCCATTAACCCAAAAACCAGACACACAAATGGGAAAGCTAGTTTACTCTGGATTTTAACAGCCAAAGACACAATTTTTTTGCGATCGCCGCTGAGTTTAATTTCGTCGGCATAGTTCATTGCTTCACCGATACTCATATCCTCGGGATTTTTATCGACTGCTGCAAAGTCCAAGGGCGAACTGGGCAATTGTAACCCTTGACGTTTAAAGTTAAAAAAGTTGCTGACTGAGGCATTTGGTGAAATTAGATACACCGTGCCATTATAAAAGTCCCAAGTATTTTTAATAGGATCGAGTACCGCAGACTGAGCATTAATAATTTTACTCAATCCTTTATCTTGTTGAGAGCGATCGATAATAGTTAACCCGGTCATGGTTTTGCCATCAAATTTCTCGGCATAAAACAGCCACTCTAGCACCTGTTCTTTTTTGCCATCGCGATCGACTTCTTTAAAAATCGGTCTGACAATATTATCGGTATTAAATGTCGGTTTATCCTCTTTTAAAGCTTGTGATAGAGTCGTCGCGGCTTTTTGGTTGGCGATCGGGACGATCGATTCGCTAAAGACAAAGGTAATCCCCGTTACGATGACGCTCAAGACTACTGCTGGCAAAATTAAGCGATAGACACTCAGTCCACAGCTCCGAAAGGCAATCATTTCGCTATCTGCGGAAAATCGCCCATAGGTCATCATCCCGGCGAGTAATAAGGACATCGGGAAAGAATAGACCACAAATAACGGCATTTTCAGCGCCATTACTTCGATCGCGACGGTAATCGGCAACCCAACTTCAGCTATTTTTCGCACGAGGTCAAATAAACCACCAATTGCTAAAACGATCGAAGAAAATGCCCCCACACCGAATAAAAATGGCAAGAGTAGTTGGGTGAAGATATAGCGATCTAGCACCGAAACACCTGGTAGTAAAACTCGCGAGAGACTGAAATTTCTCATGCCGATCGTGCTAAACTTAGAGTACAAAAAAACTGCTTAAACTTGAAAACTAGTACCTAAATAATATTGCCGCACTAAGGGATTAGCATACATTTCTTCACTGCTACCAGAGGCAAATACCTGACCTTCTCGCATGATATATGCGCGATCTGTCACTGCTAATGTTTCGCGGACATTGTGATCGGTAATCAAGATGCCCATATTGCGATCGCGTAATTTGGCAATAATCTTTTGAATTTCGGATACCGCGATCGGATCGACCCCCGCAAATGGTTCGTCTAAGAATAAAAATTTCGGCCCACTCATCCCTGCTGCCAGCGAACGGGCGATTTCAGTCCGGCGGCGTTCGCCTCCCGAGACGCGATTACCCAGAGTATGAGCAACTTTCTCCAAATTGAATTCGGCGATCAAATCCGTTAACCGCCGATCCCAGAGTTTGCGCGGCACATTGGTTTGTTCCATCACTAGCAAAAGATTATCCGTCACACTCAGGCTCCGAAAAATACTCGCTTCCTGCGCCAGATAGCCAATCCCCAATCGCGCCCGCTGGTGAATCGACAAACTCGTAATATCTTCGTCATCGAGCCAAACTTTGCCCCGATTGGGCTTTTCTAGCCCGGTCGCGATATAAAATGTAGTGGTTTTCCCGGCACCATTCGGCCCGAGCAACCCGACAATTTCACCCTGCGCGACTGACAGACTGACACGATTGACAATATTCCGCTTCCCGTAGGATTTATGAATGTTTTCGAGGATAATCTTCACGGGATCGATTGGTGGCGAACGGGCGCACCCCTGCTAACTACTGCTTGTTATTAGTGTCGGGAACGACATAGATAGATTGCACGGGCACCCCAGGTTTTTGTTTGGCGATAAATTGCCCTCGATCGATGAGATAAGTAATCGTCTCACCTTGGAGACTGCTGCCATTTTGAACGACTAGGACATTCCCCGACAGGACAATTTGCCTGCCTTTGATATTATATTGGGCGGTATTCGCCCGCGCTTGGAGCTTTTTGTCGGGGTAGCTGAGTCGGACATTGCCGCTGGCGGTGACTAATTCGGTTTTGGTATTGGCTTCTTGGGTATTAGAAAAGATTGTCAACCCTTTACCGCCTTGTGTGGGGGTGACATAGTTGCTGCGAACTTGTTGTTTGGCTTTAGGATTGGCGATAAATCTCCCTTCATCGATGAGATAAGTGACGCTTTCGCCTGCTAGAGTGCTGCCCTGTTGAGCGATTAAGACATTCCCCGCCAGCACGATGCGTTTTTGCTTGATAAAGTATTGAGCGAGATCGGCTCTAGCGCGAATGTTGCGGCTGGGATAGCGCAATTGGACATTTCCTCTAGCTGTGACAATTTCGGTTTGAGAATTGGCTTCTTGGGTGTCTGCTTGGATGGATAGTCCTTGGGGGTTGGGCTGTTGAGCTTGAACTGGGGTTTGGATCGGTAAGGACGGGACGACCGCCATCAGCGCCGACAGCACGAGCAGCCAGCGCCAATCGAGATAGCGATCGAGTAGAGAAGTTAAGCGTTGCATGTATTAAATCTTATCTGGAATTGGTAGTCCCGATCGACCGACGCGCAAAAACTTCATTGGGGAGTCTCGATAAAGACTTTTTTTGCGATCGAAATCCCTTGCCCTCACCCCCAGCCCCTCTGTCTTGACGCACACAAACGGGAGGGAACCTCCCGTTCGATGCGCCGCTGTCTTGACCCAAACGCACGCTGAGGGAACCTCAGCGCGATTTGGGTCGCTCCCAAGCTTGGGAGCGATTAGCGCACGCCTCTGTTTCCCGACGGGTAAGCGAATCAGCGACGCGCTCATCACGGAGGTTCCCTCCAGGTCGAGCGCGTCAAGACAAGACAGAGGGGAGCCAGAGCCGGAGGCGATGGCGGGGTGATGGCAAGATGGTAGGTTTTCCAAATCGGATTTGGGATGAGTTAGATCTATGCTCATTGACGCGTTGAATTTCTGATAAGTTTCGCACTACTAGCGCGATTGAGTGAGCGCGATCGAGATCGACGCAAAAAATGCCCCCGACTTCGATTAGAAGTTGGAGGCAGCATGACTTAAGGAATAATAAGTGGTGTGAATCTAGAGATACTAACTTTCCATCGGCAAACCATGAACGAGATTATTGAGGAGAGATTCGATATGCTGCATCGCTTGGTGATTTTCGGGTCGGTCTTCGACAGTATCCGCCAATCCTGCCAATTGCTGCTTGAAGGTATCGATACTATCTTGTAATGGCTGCACGATCTGCTCGTACAAACTAACTTTGGCAACTAGTTCGGTGGCTAGCTGTTTGGTTGCCAGATGCTGCTGTTCGAGGGCTTGCACCTGTTTGGACTCCTGGAGATAAGCCTCGACTTGGAGTTCGATTTTGGACTTAGTTTGGGCGATCGTCTGCCGGAGATTTTCGATCTCTGTTTCCATTTGCGTCACTTCAGTCTGCTGCTGCTGGCGCTGCGCGTCCAACAATTTGAGGACGGATGCCCATTCAACTTGAGAGCGTTCGGAAGCTTCCGGGGGATGACCTTGACGTTGGCGCAATACGCGCGTGTGGATTTGCAAGAAAGTTTGGCGTTCCCGCATGGTTTGGCGCTGACCGTCGAGGGTACGATCGAGCATCTGATAGCCATCGCGTTCGTCGGCGAGATCGGCTTCGAGTTTGAGTTTGTCAAATTCGTTAGCTGCTAGAATGGCTTGTTGCAGTTCGTCGATCGCTTCTTGTTTTTCTTGCAGTTCTTCCTCTTCTAGATGGACGAAATGGACAGATCGATCGACTTCTGTTTGCAGATTTTCGACAATTGTTTGTAATTGACCGATCGGCATTGCTTCCAATTGTTCGAGATCGATCTGGACATCGCCCACATCAGCACTGCCACCTTTGGACATCAAATAAATCTTGTGATAGTTTTCCTGTTCGAGATCGATGCGAGCTGTCAATCGCTGCACGTATTCTTGCTGCATACTCAGTGTATGCTGCTGCACTTCCCATGCCGTTTGGGTTTCTTCGAGGGAAGTTTGTAACTCTTGCAATTGCTGTTTGCTACGATCGATCTCCTGTTGCTGACGATCGAGTTCGGCTTGAGTTGCGGTGACTTGTTGTTGTTGGTAACTAAGTTGGTGCCAATGTTGACCGATTAACTCTTGTTGCGCTTCGATCGCGGTGGCGGTTGCTGCCAATTGTTGGGGATCGATCGCCCGGGCGGTACCGCCCAATTGTTGGACAGCCGCCCGAATTTCATCGACTTGGCTTTCGCTCAAGGATGTCCCCATCGACTGCTGTTGGAGATCGAGATGCTGCTCTTTGGCGCGCAACTGTTCCCATTGAGTCGCGAGTTCGGCGCGGGATTGCTCGTGTTGTTCGAGCGTCGATTCTAGTGCTTGCGCTTCTTGAGTGAGCCTGTCGAGTTCGGCGCGCGTTTGTTCTAAACCTTCTTCGCGAACATAGATTTCCTCTTGGCGCAGTTGTAACTGCTGAGTTTGTAAGTTCAGCGATTGTCGCCAGCTCTCAATTTCATCGGCTTCCTTCTTATATTTTTCAATTTGCCGCGAGAGATTTTGAAGAATGCCCACGAGCTGTTTGCCAGCATCGCGTAACTGCGACTGAATTTGGCGATTGGCATTCATATCGACCAATACTAAGACCCCAGGATTGTAGTTGTTCGCCTCATCCGGCGCGGCAACTAATTCTTCCCCCGGAATCGCACTCCAATTTTGTTCGGTACGTTGACAAGCCAGTAATTTGAGTTCGGTCTTACTGCGACCGCTAATATTAAACCCCGATTTTGGCTTTTGGATTTCTGCTAGATACAACACGTTATTATTCCCTTGTCTTATATAAATAAATTTAGGTTCTTGCTGAGCGTACAGAAATTGAATAAGTTAATCCATCTTATAAATCTGAGCAAACAGCGAGTTTGAGTGATGTCGAGGATTACTCAACAGTTAATGGGGTGGGAACCCGATCTACTTCCCATCCAGCTTTGACTGCGCCAGATCCGTTCGCGGAGCGTCTGTGAGGAAAATGTTGTCAGTGCGCCAATGCTGGATCGACACGTCCAGAGTCAATGGAACTCCCCGCTGCGATCGCGGCGACTGGAGATCGCGGTTCCGAGTCGAGCAGTGTCATCACTAACAACTATATATACATCCACTGCCAACTGTCATCAGCACAAAACTCAACTGATTTTTTCAGCGATCTTGGAAACAATGCAACAAACTGGTGAATGTGTGGGAAAACTGAATGTAGAGGAGATTTGTCTTTGGTGCGATCGCCACAGTGTTATCTCCACCACCGCGATTACATTAGCAACAGTGCTAACGTAGACGCGCTCCCAATCCGCTGCGAGCTTTGTGTCAAATGCCCCGATCGATCCCAGCGCCGCTATGTGCCGCTCTTGGGTGGGGTGTTCGATCGTCGTTAAGACGACGCGCAAGCTGCGGCTCAGACGACCTCCAGCGCCATGTTTCATAAGTATTGATTATGCAATTTAAGTTGTATGTTTGACAATTACTATAAATTACTGATGTTTACTGGCTTCATGTCCATTTAACCCATCGATTAGCAGATATATGAAAACAGTTCTAGTTGTGGATGATAGTACCGCTCAGCGGGAAATGATCAAAGAGCTACTCCAAGCTAGTGGAATGACGGTAAACGTTGCGACAGATGGCGAACAAGCTGTAGCAGTCGCACTGGAAATCGTCCCCGACATCGTGGTGCTCGATGTAGTCATGCCCAAAATGAATGGTTATGAAGTTTGCCGGACGCTCAAATCCCATCCGAAAACTCAAGACGTCCCAGTAATTTTGTGCAGCTCTAAGAGTGAGGATTTCGATCGACATTGGGGAATGCGCCAAGGCGCAGATGCTTATGTCTGCAAGCCTTTTGAGCCAATAGAATTGCTCACTACCATCAAACAGTTATTGCGAAATTAGGATAGGGCTAATGGTTCTCAATTTAGATTTTTTGACCAGTGACGAGACTCCTGACAATAACGATGTCAATGCGGGTAGCCGCGATGGAGAATTGTGTTTGCGCTTTGATGTCCCGTCGGGTAATGAGTTTGCACTACCTGCTTCTGGCGTCCGCGAAGTAATGTCGGTCTATTTCGATCGGATTACGCCAATTCCCAATGCTTCACCTTTTTTACTCGGGACGTATAATTGGCGCGGTCAGGTAATTTGGGTCGCCGACCTCGGCCAATTTTTAGGCGATAGCGTCTTGGTTAATCCCGACCAGAATGAGGTGTCTGTCTTGATTGTGGAAGAACAAGAGCTAGTGATGGGTTTTGCCGTCCGGGCGGTTGCCAACACCGAATGGTTAGATCTCGACCGGATGCTGGCTCCAGACCCCCAGATGCCTGCGGCGATGAATGGTTTTATCAGAGGAGTTTACCCGGCAACTGGCTCGGAAACCTCGCCCCTGCGGTTACTCGATCGAGTCGCTATTCTCCGCTCTTCTCACTGGACTATTTAAACGCAGTTTTATTACTCACAAGGACAGCTCTAATTCGCTGAAGATCGAGCCATTCGTTCGCGTAGCGTCGGCTTTGCCGAATCGAGATTACAGTTATTTTTATCGTTGAAAATATGATGAATCCTGAATTTATCCAAGTCCGGAGCAGGCAACGCGCGATCGCCGCATAAAACTTATAAAAAACACCCTTAATTCCTAAACTTAGTCAGTTATTGACACAGCACCAAAATGATTTCTAACCCCGATCGTATGCAAGACTATACTCAAGATTATCAATTAGCAGAAGCAGCTTACCTCCAAGGTAACTATGAGAAAGCTGCCACAATTATCGACACGCTCGTCGCCAAGTTTCAGGACGATCCTAGCGTCCGACTACTGCGGGGTCACATCTATTGCTATGGACTGTATCAATATGAAATTGGTAAAAAAGAGTATGAATATGTCATCAAAATTTCTACCGATGATGAGTTCCTCCAATTCGCACATAGCGGCTTAGAATATGCTAATTCTTGTTTGAGTCAAATGGGCGACCTTACCAGTCAGTCGCAATTTAATGGCGGTGATTCGGGCGGGCATTATCGCGATACTAGTGCTGATTCTGCTGAGTTACTAACGTGGCGACAACCAGAAGATCTCACTGCTGATGAAGACTTTGACTTAGCAGCGCTCAACTTTAATGTCGATATGTCAGGGCAACTATTCCCCAGTCAGGCAACGGACTTTTTTACCGCCGAAACTCACACCCCCAGTCAGAAGTCATCACAAGTGGCCACCGGGTTCTATAATAACGAACAAGAGACACTCACAGATGCCTTCGCCTTTGGGTACGATCGTCCTAACGAAGATCCCAGCCACCAGCTATTTAAAGACGTGCCACTGGCAACAAGTGTTGAAGCCGCAGACGATACGGGCTTTTTCAATATTTCCCCAGCCGCACATCGAGCGTTTGCCACCTTCGATCCAGACCGACCTGACGATGAAAAAGCTGCTCAGCCTAGCAGTACCGCAGCACCTGTGATGGAGAAGTTATCGCAACCCCTGGCAGCCGAAGATCGTCCGACGATGATTGTCTCAGCCCAGAGTAGTGCGGCACCAGTCGATCGGTCTGACGATCGGGCTGCGGTGGAGTTCGACCCTCAGCCTGTACCTCAAATTGAATTTTCCGTCGAAGATATCTCTGATGCTCTCAATGAAATTAGTGGTGCGCTACCGATGGCTTGGCCGCCAACCGCTCAATCGTCAGACCCGGCTAATTGGATGAGTGAGAACTCCTACCCCGAAAACAACCCCGACGATCTCGCCAACCAGCAGGCAGACGATCGGGAATTTGATGTCGCTCAAGTTTTCCAAGAAGCGTTTCAGCCGCAAGCAGGCATCCAAAATCCGGCTAATTTAGCTGAATCTCCATTTGCCACCAGCGAACAGCAACT
>NZ_JANLWO010000484.1:0-2289 GCF_031364565.1 Chamaesiphon sp. OTE_20_metabat_361 | reverse complement strand
GTCCAGGTTTCATTTGCTCCCTGAAAACTCAACTTGGGAAAGGCATCACTAATCGCGCGGACTCGATCGGGATGGCTGGTAGGCTGTCCTAATGGTCGCAGATCGAGGATCGCGTTACCTTCACCAGAAAAGCCTTCATTTAACTTGACGACTAATCGCAGCAAGTGGGGTTGTCTCGCCCATAAATTCGCCGCTTCTTGTGCCAAATCGCGATCGTTAAATACTAACTGACTGCCATCGGGATATGGTAATCCACATTCAGCAAAAATCTGCCGACTGCCAGCTTTAGTACCCCAGTAAAGTAAATCTGGATCGAGTGCGTACAGCGGCACGTCCAACTTTAGTGCTAAGTCGCGCTCGACTGCGGTGGAATTATAGCAAATCATCACCGATCGATCGGGTCGTAAGGACTGTTTAATCCGCTCTAATAAGCGCGGACGATCGAGTATTTTTTGACTCAGGGGTTGGAGCGAATAATCATCCGTCGAAAATAACAGCAGTCGCTCGCGAGCGTGAGAAAACGGAATCCCCGGTAATAGTTGGAGATAATACTCGATCGAGATCGGCGCTAATGGTACCGAAGTCACATAAATCAACCGTGTGCGCGGATTTGACAATCGCATCAGCGAGCATAATAGCCGCTCTTCATAATGGATGCAGCCTTCCACCTTGAGCAGTTCGCCGCGATCGAGACTCAGCGATGGTACGACTAAAATATCGCAATCGCTATCGATCGTCGCGTCAAAACTTTGCCACAAACTTAGTAAGCGCGACTGCAATTGCTGAAATTCATCATGTTTCGATCGAGACTCATCGCCATCCTGCATCGGGATAGATTCTCCAGTGGAATAAAGGAATGATGGTAAAATCCCGGCTAGGACGTACGTGACATCGGAATACTTACTCTATCTCAGTATATCTTGACTAGATCCAACAGCTTTTATGTAACAAGTGGGGCGGGACGTGTTCCTCACTTAGCTCTAGCCCAAGTTGCTATTTTATAGATCTATGACTTGTCTGATATCACTGGCAATTACGCCATCATCGAAGCATAGGGTCTAGCAAAAATCATGCGTCCAGCGGATGTTTGTAATGCGGAGGTCACGATAATTTGTAAGCCACCACCAAGGTATTTACGACCTTCTTCGACGACAACCATCGTCCCATCATCAAGGTAGCCAATGCCTTGGGCAGCTTCTTTGCCATCTTTAATAATTTTGATTTCCAGACAATCGCCAGGTAAATAAATCGGACGCACTGCGTGGGCGAGATCGTTAACATTTAAGACTGAAACTTCTTGAAGACTGGCAACCTTACTCAAGTTGTAGTCATTGGTGAGCAAAGTGGCGTGAATTTCACTCGCGAAGTGAACTAACTTAGCATCGACAGTCGAAATATCTTGATAATCGATCGGGTGAATGATAATTCGCTCGGGAAAACCATCTTTCATCCGATTGAGAATATCTAGCCCCCGCCGTCCGCGCGTCCGTTTCATATCATTGGCGGCATCGGCGAGGGTCTGCAATTCTTGAATCACAAACTGCGGCACCAAAATCTGTCCTTCGACAAATCCCGTATTTAATAACTCTTCAATCCGTCCGTCGATAATGCAACTAGTATCGATCACCTTGGGGGCAATCGCTTTGAGCGTGCCTTCGGCAACCAGCATCGTTTCTACGTTTTGGGGATTGAGCAGGCGCAAAAATGCGCTCCCGTGCGTGTCGGCGAGGGTGACGCCCAGATAGCAAAACATCACACTTCCCAGGATGGCGAGTAGTGGCTTGAGAAAGGAAAACTCAGGAGCGATCGGTAAGAGAAAAACTGGCGCAAGCATCAAATTGGCAATTAGCAAGCCGATTACTAAGCCCACGGCTCTGGTTAAGAGGACATCTACAGGTAGCTGTCTGACCTGAAACTCCAAGCGGCGATACGCCGTCTTGACAACATAGCCAAAGATGCCCCCAAATAATGCTGAAAACCCCGCTGAGACAATTCGTAAACCCTCTTGATTGGTGACTTGTGCCAACATCTCACTGGGTAATATATCCACGATGTCGTAGCCAATCCCTGCGGCGGCAAGAATCAGTAGCAGGATAATAGTAAAGTCGAGCATGGGTAAGCGTCCGATCGAGTCGAGTATTATGTAGATATCTCTATTTTCATTATATCTGGTGCAGTTCGGTTATTTACCCTGAGCGTGAATACGGATAACCACGGGGGTAAGCACCTACAGCGCCTCTGTTATCCCAGCCTAGCTCGATCCTCGTCACAAAAATTTAACTTTTCTTC
>NZ_JANLWO010000477.1:0-2692 GCF_031364565.1 Chamaesiphon sp. OTE_20_metabat_361 | reverse complement strand
ACAGTGAGCGACAGCCGAACTGAAAACCTAGATCTTATGATAAGATCGTCCCTCTCGCTGTTTGATGCACATATTTAGTTGTTTGAGGGTCGATCGCATGAGTGGTTTACAGGGTCGAGATTTATTGAGCATGACAGATTTGAGTGCCCAGGAGACACTCACCCTCCTCCAACTCGCCGCCGATCTCAAGCAAGGTAAACTCAAACCACGCTGCCACAAAACGCTAGGACTGCTTTTTTACAAAGCTTCAACCCGAACGCGGGTGAGCTTTTTTGCCGCGATGAGTCAGATTGGCGGACAAGTTATCGATCTCAATATTGGAGCGATGCAAATCGGGCGCGGGGAGCCACTCGCCGACACCGCCAGAGTCTTGGATCGCTATCTAGATGTGCTAGCAATTCGGACGTTCGAGCAGACGGATGTGGAGACTTTTGCAAAATACGCTCAGATGCCGATTATTAATGCCCTGACAGATTTGGAGCATCCCTGTCAGGTACTCGCAGATCTTCAGACGATTCAGGAAAATTTCGGGCAGTTGGCGGGATTGAAGTTGGCTTATTTAGGCGACGGCAATAATATGGCACACTCCCTGATGCTGGGTTGTGCGACGGTGGGCATGGATGTCGCGATCGCCTGTCCGGCTGATTTCACACCAGATTCGCAGATTATCGATCGCGCCAGATCGATCGCCGCAACTAATGGTACCCAAGTCCTCGTCACCCGCTCTCCCCAAGAAGCCGTAGCGGGCGCACAGATAGTCTATACCGATGTCTGGGCGAGTATGGGTCAAGAAACCGAATCCGATGCCCGGATGCCCGTATTTGCGCCCTATCAAGTCAATCAAGAACTCCTGACCCTCGCCGATCCTAGCTCGATCGTCTTACACTGTCTCCCCGCCCATCGCGGCGAAGAAATTACCGATGATGTCCTCGAAGGTACTCGATCTCGCGTCTGGGATCAGGCGGAGAATAGAATGCACGCTCAGAAGGCTTTATTAGTCAGTGTTTTAGGTGCTGAGTAATGCTTGAAATGCTCGATCGAGCGTTTGGGATCGATCGCGGAATTAAGCTTTGAGCAGTTGTAGAGTAATATTAATTCGATCGCCAAATAAACACTTGCTCATGTCATCAAAGATCTCGCTGTGGACTGGACTCATTGGTATTGGAGCCACGATCGTACTCGTACAGCCAAACGTCGCCGCTGCCAAGTCATCAGTCGAGATTGCCAATACTGCTAGAGCAATTACAGTCTTGATTACCGAACCCGAACCCGATAAATTCGGTTCGGGGGTACTTCTCCAACGTCAAGGTGATATCTACACAGTAATCACTTCAGCTCATGTATTCAAAAACAAAACTAGTTATAAAATCAAGACTTCGGACGATCGCCAGTATGAAATCATCAATAGCTCGATCCGCTCTGCTCCAGGTAATATCGATCTAGCCATAGTCAAATTTAGATCGACAGTCAAATATCCTACTGCCAAACTTGGCAATAGTACCATCCTCAAATCGGGGATGGCGATCTACGTTGCTGGATTTCCAGATACGGGCAAATCTAAATCTGTCACCAAGCCAGAATTTGTCTTTAGCACAGGTAAAGTTTCAGCTAATAGTAGTCGAAAATTCGAGCAAGGTTATTCTTTGGTATATAGTAACGAAACTCAGCCAGGAATGAGTGGTGGCCCAGTATTGAACAGTGCTGGCGAGCTAGTTGCCATTCATGGTAGAGGAGATCGAGATAATAACAATGTCAAAACTGGATTTAATCTCGGCATTCCGATCGATCTGTTCGCGACAGTTGCAAGTAATCTGGGTGTCAATTTAGGTACAAGCGTAGTAACTAGATCTAATAATACTGCACCAAAAGCAGATGATTACATTGTATCAGCCGCACAGAAACAGGGGCAAGAAGACTATTTAGGCAGCTTGGCAGATCTCGCTCGAGCGATTCAACTCGATCCCAAAAACCCTCTAGCACACTTCAGTCGTGGAACTCTAAAAAGGCAAAAATTTGAGGATGTTCAAGGTGCAATAGCGGACTACAATCGAACCATTCAACTCGATCCCAAATATGCTGAAGCCTATGAGGATCGTGGTTTCTTGAAACAGGAAAAGCTTCAGGATACTCAGGGTGCATTAGCAGATTACAACCGCGCTATTTCGCTCGACCCTAAAAGTGTTATTGGCTATCTATATCGTGGTAATCTCAAAAATGATAAGCTCCAAGATATCCAAGGCGCATTAACAGATTACAATCGGGCGATTTCGCTTGATTCTAAACTTGCTGTGGCTTACAACAATCGTAGCAAGCTGAAATATCAAAAACTTCAGGACATTCAGGGCGCACTAATAGATTGCAATCGGGCGATTGCGCTTAGCCCTAATGATGCGCTCTTTTATAATAATCGCGGTACTCTCAAATCCGGGAAACTCAAAGATCCGCAGGGTGCATTAGCTGACTTCGATCGAGCCATTCAACTCGAACCCAAGTTGGCTCTTGCTTATTACAATCGCGGTGCTCTGAAAATGACCAAACTTGGGAATATGCCAGGAGCTTTAGCCGACTCCAATCGTGCGATCGAACTCGATCCCGAACTTGCTGATGCTTTCGCCTTCAGGGGGTCACTCAAACATGCTTTCTCAGATCGAGCCAGTGGCATTGCCGATATCCAACAAGCTGCCAAACTGTA
>NZ_JANLWO010000465.1:0-5810 GCF_031364565.1 Chamaesiphon sp. OTE_20_metabat_361 | reverse complement strand
AACTTCTAGCGTTGTCATTTCCGGACGCCGACTGCGGACGCGTTTGCGCTTTTTGGCGGTGGCGGGGATGACTCCGAGCAAGGTGTAGCCAAATGCTTTTTCGATCTCTTTGACAGTTTTGAGCGATCGATCTTTACTTTCCAAATAAGCGATCGAGCTAGCTCCAAAAAAAGCACCCGCTAATAAGCCTAAGCCCCCTACTATCAGCCGCGTACTAGTATCTGCTTTCTTAGGCACGATTGCCGCTGCAACGATGCGAGCATTAGCGATATTTTTAGTTTTAGCTAACTGTAACTCTTGAACTTTTTTCAATAAATTCTGATGTGTCGCTTGTGATACTTCCAGTTGCTGCTCTAGCTGTCGCTGTGTTTGGACGAGCTGAGGCATAACCTTGATTCTTTGCTCGTAGGCAGAGCGGGAATTTTGGAGCGAGGCGAGTTTTTTAGTCAAACCAGTGAGCTGGACTTCTGATTTGAGCGATTCGGCAATCAAATTTTGTTTGAGTTCGCCAACTTTGAGCAAACCTTGAGGAACTTGAGCGTTGTTGCCAATCGTGCTGCCAATTTGCTGCGTTAATAGGGCTTTTAATTTAGATTGCTTCTCTTGGAGACTGACAATAATCGGGTTATTATCAGAGAAGCGGCTGCTTTCACTCGCTAGTTGGCGATCGACATCTTGCAGTTGCGTGATAATTCCTTGGATCCCTGGCGATTGACTGACGGCACTGACAGCCATCGCTTCTTGGGAAGTGAGATTAATTTTCTTTTTTAAGTCTTGAGTCTGCGCTGTTGCTTCTGCTAACTGCGCCTGAGCGGCACTGATACTAGTATCTAAATTACCAATAATTGTCACTGCCGATCGCGATTCTTCGGCCAGATCGACAACATTATTTTGTTGTTTGAACTTCCGCAAGGCGATTTCTGATTCAGTCATCGCCGCCTGCGTTTTTGGGAGCAGCTTGTCCATAAATAGACGCGCTGATTCTGCTTCCGCTCGCGTTGTCTGAATATCATTTTCTAAGTACACGCTCATCAGTGTATTGATGATATTCGCGGCTTGTTCTGGATTACGATCTTTATAGTCAAGCTGCAATATATCCGAACCCCCAACAATTCTCGAAGTTAAGCCAGCTTGAATATCGCTAACATCTAGACGTTTAGCTTGAGGGTATTGGCGATTTAACAGATCGGCTGTTTTCTGTAATAGGGGAATGCTCCCAATGACCTCCATCTGGGTCGAGATGGGGTTTTGAGTCGCGACTAACGGTTTGAGATCGCTGGACTCTCCTTCAGAATTACTAGGGATCAGATTCGAGCCGACTACTTTAAAGTTAGAATTTTTGAATAACAATCTCCCTTCTGCTTTATAAGATGGCTTCAGTTGGGATGCGGCTAAGAGACTCAGCGCAAATGTCAAGGCGAAAATACTCACAGCCGGAAGCCAGTGTCGTTTGACTGCTGGTAAGTAGTAGCTGAAGTTTAGATCGATAGCTTCTTTGGATTCCATACATTTTCTCTATATATTGCAATCTTACAATAAATGTTTTAGAGATTAAATCCGCCAAAATACTGACCCCGAGAGCGGTGTGGCGATCGGTTCGATCTCCTAAATTGTCATCATTCATATTTAGCGTTTTGGCGCTCGATCGAGCGCTCTAGCGATCGCATTCCAAGCTAATTTAGGTTGCAAGTTGGTGTCGAAAGGTAGCGGTCTGGCGGGAGCGCCATCTTGACGGGGAATCGATGGGGTAATCCAGTTATGCCGATCGGTAAAGCCCCAATTAACTACGGCAATTACTGCTTTTTCAGCTAGCACGGTATTGAGATAATCTTCATAGGCGATCGCGACTAGTCGATCGCGTTTGGCAATATCTAGCGGTAAGTCTTTATCGATTACATCTAGCTCTGTAATCATGATTTTCAGTCCTAGATCCGCAACATTTTTCAGAAACTTGCCAAATTTTTTATAATTTAGATCGAACCGATTGCCCCAGAGGTGAGATTGCACGCCGAGGGCAGCAACGGGAGTACCTTTAGCTTTGAGCCGCTCTAATAATTTAAGAACGCCCTGTTGATGCTCTTCGTTATATTCTAGTTCGCCCTCGTTATATACCAATAAAGCTTTTGGATCGGTACGCGCGGCAATCCGAAAAGCCATTTCGATATAATTTGGGCCTAAAACATCTAACCAGACACTTTTTCTCAGACCATCAGTTCGACCGTCTTTGACATTAATTGCCTCATTCACTACGTCCCAAGAGTGCATTTTCCCCTTGTAACGTTTGACAACAGTTTCAATATGATTGGTAAAAATTTTCTTGGCATTCTGTTTAGTCAGTGTCGCGGGGAGCCAGTCAGGTATCGCCAAAGACCAAATTAATGGATGTCCGCGCAGTAATAGTTTATTTTTGGCGGCAAACTTGGCAAAATAATCAGTTTCTTTAAAATTAAAAGTATCGACAGTCGGACGCGTCACACTCCAATAAAAACCCGCAACTACCAGGTCGAATTCACGCACGAATGTAGATTTTAGTTGCGGATTCGGGTCGAAAATAGGGCTATCGATATGTGGCAGCGCACCGTAAATTAATCCTTTAGCGCGTGCCCGCTGTTTGAGCGAATTTTTACCGACGACCCGAAAACTGCGACGCTGGCTACTTTGCAATTTTTGGTCGATGGTCATTGGATAAATCAAATAACTCAAGACCTTGGATTTTGCTAATGCCGTAATTACTAAAGCAGTCAGAGCGCCAACCCCAATGCGCAAGGTTTGTCGTCTCGATAATCGGTAGCTGCGGTGAATTTTAGCCATGTGGTTATCTACCGTTTGAATAATAATTGTTTGAGAAATAAGACCACAAATCGGGGATTTTGTTTGAAATAACGCTTCCAGAGGCGTCTTGGTTCCATCAACAGGCGAAATAACCACTCCAGCCCAATTTGCTGCATCCATAGCGGTGCCTGCTTGACGCGTCCAGAATAGAAGTTAAACGCCGCACCGACGCCGAGCATCACGGCGGGAATTTGGGCTTGATGTGCCGCCATCCAGATTTCTTGGCGGGGACAGCCGATGCCAACAAACAAAATTTGTGCTCCCGATGCCACTATTTGCTGAGTGTAGTCGTTATCTTCGGCTGGCGTTAACGCTCGAAAAGGTGGTGAAATCTGACAGACAATCTGAATCGCCGGAAATTTTTGGACTAAAAAAGCTGTAAAAGCAACTAAACTTTCAGCAGTACCACCATACAACGCGATCGGGAGATTTGCAGCAGCGGCAGCTTCACAGACGGTCAAAGTTAGCGCGGGGCCGCATACTCTAGTTGCGCTTTCGATCCCCAGTGCGCGTAATCCCCAGACTAGCGGCATTCCATCTGGGGTCACTAAATCGGCTTGATTGACAACTTGGGCGAAGGTGGGATCGTCATGGGTCTCCATCGTCATATGCACGTTCGCCGCGCAGACGCGTTTCCCGACTTTGGCGTGCGCCCAAGTGATGATGCGGGCGGTGGCATCGGCGTAGTTAGTTGCATCGACACGCATACCCACGATCTGGCGATGTTCGAGCGGGGGTAGTTCCTGCTGTGGTTTCATATCAACGTGAGATTTCATTTTGAGAGGACGAAGGAATTTGAATGGTGCCATCAATCTCAGCAGACTGGTTCGCAACGGAGACATACAGACTCACTAATGAGTCCATGTAATTGCGGATGTCGTAATGCGCGATACTTTGCCGTGCGGCGAGTCCTAGTGACAATCTTAAAGCTTCATCCTCGATCAGTTGGGTCATCGCCTGGACTAATTGCTCCCGATGACCTGGCTCGACTAATAGACCATTACCACCATCACGAATTACTTCAGGAATCCCACCCACTGGCGTGACGATAACTGGCAGTCCCCACGCCATCGATTCCAACATCGACATGGGTAGCCCTTCATGATACGAGGGGAGGATAAAGGCGTCGGCACTAGCTAATAATTTATCCCGTTGTTTGGGATTCAACCAGGTGAGGATGGAAATCTTATCCTCAAGTCCCAAACTAGTAATTAGTTGCTTGGCGGCTGCGAGATCGCCATTACCAGCTAAGACTAGCTCTGTGTGTTGGCGACTGGCGGCTGGCAGTGCGGCAAAGGCTTCAATCAGGTCGAAGGCACCTTTGTCCTGTTTGGGGAAAGAGATCAGCGATTTGGCTAGATCTAGTGCGCCACCACGTTTGCCAATTCTGCCCAGAAATACTAACTTTAACTGCTGGCGTCCTAAGCGATTGGGGATGGAAACTGGAATTTCGACGGGGTTGTATAAAATAACAGCTTGCCCTGGAGCCAGATCGAATTGGCTCGAATAATAATTTTGCCAACTCTCGGATAGGACAATAATCTTGCTACAGCTCCGAATCAAAAATTTGACGATCTTCTGCGCGAGCTGTGGTAGTCCGGCATAAAATTCTTGGAAGGTTGCGCCATGAGCGTGCAAAATAATCGATTGCCTAAGTAATAATCCGATCGAGATTAAAATCGATTTCCTGAGCATACTCCCACGTTCGGCAAAATGAATGTGAATGACATCTACGTCTTTTGTGAAAATTTTCCAAACTAACCGCTGGATCGATCTAGCAAATACCAGCATATTCTCGCTCACAGTTCCCCGCACGATCGTCGGCACATGCTCGATCCGCACTTTTTCACTCGGATTGTTCATAATCAGTTGTTCGACTGAAGTAATTCCCCCCTGAATACTAAAGCCAGTCCCAAACATTAATACTTTAATAATGGATTTTTGGCGATCGATAATTGATGACATAGCTGATTGATTGAGATGCGTAAAAATGATTTTAGATGAGAAATTAGGATCTGCTACTCGAACACTGGTTGGCGTTCGCTTAGTTGTGGCAAGCACAGCGATAAAAATGTTGAGACTTGCAGCGTCCACAAAAGGTTGTTTTGCAAGACCAGCGAACTTTCGGTAAGATTGGATAAAACCACTAAGCACAGTAATAACATCGGCAGGAAAGCATCTGCGGTCTTGACGGATCTGATATGTCCGATCGCTCTATAAACACTACCAGCAAACTCGATCGAGTAGATGGCAAATCCTACTAATCCGAGGTCGAGACAAAGATCTAAATAGCCATTGTGACCATTTGGAGCTTTAAAAGCTGAGGCATTCCAAACGTAGGCGGACGGCCCATCCAAGCCCTGCCAAAATGCACCGAATCCATATCCCAGCCACGGTTTCTCCCAAATTTTATCTAAGATTAGCGGCCAAAATTCAGTACGTCCAGTAAATGTTAAATCTTTGCCAAATGCACCAGCAATTTGGCTGGCATTAGTGGCGATCGATAAATAACCGATCGTGCCCACTAACAAAAGACCGATGAGTGCTGGTATCAAAAATAGATAGTTCCACCGGACGATTTGGAGCATAAAAAAGATACTCATCAAAACCACCAGATTAATTAATGGCGATGATGACTTGGACAACAGCAGCATGGCGAATGATATACCCAGTAAAGTCCAAAATATCCAGCGATTTCTCTTGGTCGTTAGTGCTAGCAGTAAAAAGACGATCGTACTCAGCAGCATAGTCCGACCCAGACCATTTTTATGAGTATAAATACCGCGCCAAGCTCCGGCATGAATACCGCCCATAATTCCAAACTTTGGCAGCAAAATTACAAATAACAGGCTGGCGATCGTGCCGATCCCAAACACCCATCCAAAAATATATAGTTGCTCTTTGAGTGTATATCGACTGGCAAAGTACAGCGAAAACAGCATCGATCCAGTTAAAGCGACTACCCGAGTTTGGGTCAG
>NZ_JANLWO010000405.1:0-5216 GCF_031364565.1 Chamaesiphon sp. OTE_20_metabat_361 | reverse complement strand
TCTCCCATCTCTCCTAAACCCATGCAAGACATTCGCAATTATTACGAGCTATTGGGTGTGAAGCGGGATGCTTCCGCTGATGAAATCAAACAGTCATTTCGACAACTGGCGCGCAAATACCATCCCGATCTCAATCCTGGGGACAAAAGCGCTGAGGATAAATTTAAAGATATTAGTGAAGCTTACGAGATTTTATCCGATCGATCCAAGCGATCTCAGTATGATAAATTCGCCGGGTTTTGGCGCAAGAATCGGACTAAAGCTACCCCAAATAATCCGCCCAGAGATCGATCGGATGAGGATGACTTTGGCGATGATTTCAATACCTTTATCGATCGATTATTAGGCAGGAAAAAAGAAGCAAGTCCCAGTGGTTATTATAGTGATGATGCAGCGCGAACCGATGCCCAAGCCGCTCGCACTGCTCGCAATAACGAACGCCGCAATAGTCGCACCGGAGACTCAGAACGTCCCGATCGTAACACCTTTGCCGAAGCACCATCGCCAGTGCGCCCCAAAAATCTCGAAGCCGAACTCACGCTCCCGCTCGACAAAGCCTATCTAGGCGGACGCGAACGCATCACCATTCAAGAAGATGGTCGCTCGTTAGAAGTCGAGATGCCCCCAGGGATGATCCCAGGGCAAAAAATCCGCCTACGCGGACAAGGGATCGCTGGTGGCGATCTTTATCTCAAGATTAATGTCTCCCCCCACCAGTTTTTTAGACTTGAGGGAATAAATGTCCATTGTCAACTCCCCATTACTCCCGCCGAAGCTGTTTTGGGTGGTTTTGTCGAAGTCCCAACACTCGATGGCTTAGTCAAAATTAGCTTGCCCCAAAGTATTGCCTCCGGTCAAAAATTGCGATTAGCTGGCAAAGGATTTCCGGCTGATGATGGCAAACGCGGCGACCAATTACTCGAAATTCAAATCGTCGTCCCCAAAAATCCCGCCCCAGCCGAACGCGATCTCTACCAGAAGCTACGCGAGATCGAATCATTTAATCCGCGTCTAGATTTACCAATAAATTAATGCTGTTAGAGCGAATTTTCGACCTAATTGGTGACTGGAATCCTCAGCTCAGAAGAGAACTAAAATCACGACTAACGCTGCCAAATCTGGCGATCGCGACCTTTGTCTCACTGCTAGCTCAAATCCTGACAGTGGTATTGCCAGCTCCACGCGTACTAGAATTTAACAACCATTATTGGTACATCTCACGATCTTGGTGGCTGCATGTCTGCGAACTACTCAATCTGGAAATTTGGCTGGCGCTAGCAATCGGCGGCATCTATTTTATTGCCAAAGATTTCGATCGGGAGATCCGCACAGGCACTCTCGATTTGGTCGATTTGTCTCCTGTAAAACCCTGGGAAATTGTGCTGGGTAAACTCCTGGGCGTGCCAGTTCTCATCTATTGGATAGTTCTGTTAGCCTTACCGCTACATACCATTGCTCTAGTGCAAATGGCTGTGCCTCATGCGTGGATTTGGAATGCGCTCGGCTTAATGCTCATCGGATTATTGTATCTGGGCGCAATTTTCGCAACCTTGACCGCTTCATTACCGCCGCTGGTTTTGAGCTTGGTCTTTTCCGCAGTTGGCTGGTCGGGTCTGGCAATGATAACTAGCTCTCAAATAAGTCAGCGCATGAGTGGCAGTTATGTTCGCCTCGGCATCTATTTCCCAGAAGAATGGCAAACAATCTTGACAGTTGCCGCTAATTTTTTAGCGATCGGTTACACATTATGCGTGTCGATCCAGTCTTGGTATCCACATATTAATTCTCGATCGCCGCGCCGATTTGCGATGCTTTCCTTCTTGGTGTATTCATTTTTGGTATTTTTCTACCTCATCTTGCTAGCACTTGCACCACAAGCAATGTTAGTAATGACAGTCGGGCTATCGATTACAATTACCCTAGCTCAGTCAGCAGAGAAATCTGAATCGACTAACCCCACCATTCGATAAAGTCCAGCATGACTTGTTGGTGTACCACCCCGAGCGGACGTTCTTCACCTGCGATCGCGGAATAAGCGAATCCAGCTTCGATTTGGGCGAGACTAATCAACCCAAAATCCCAACCTTCAGTTAACACCAATTTATCTAGCTCGACAGTCAGCGGTGTATAGAATATATGTCTGATAACTCGATCGTCACTATAGCAACCAAACTTCTTGGGTTCTTTAATCTGATAGCCGATCTCTTCTAGTATCTCCCGTTCGACAGCAACTTCTGGAGTTTCCCCAGCCTCGATATGTCCGCCAAATAAACCCCACAATCCTGGATAGAGAATGGTGGGAATATTATCGCGCAATTGCATCAAAAATTTGCCCTCATAGGGTAAAATCGCGATCGCGACTTCGACAGGTGCATCACCGCTCATAGAGAAATTGCGTGTTGTTGGAGATCTGCTAAGGACACAAACTTGAGCGCCGCATCATGAGTAGCTGCCAGATCGACTGGCGGCGCAACCCCATCTGCTAATGCTTGCTGCCACCGCGATGCACACAGACACCACTTGTCACCAGGTTTTAAGCCTGGGAAATTGGCAGCGGGCACGGGCGTACTCAGATCGTTACCTTGTGCTTTAGTATACGTCAAAAATTCAGCGGTAACGCGGGCGCAAACTACATGTGTGCCCCGATCTTGAGGGCCAGTCACGCAAACGCCCGTCCGAAAAAATCCGGTCATCGGATCGGTACAGCAAGTCTGAAGTTCGGTGCCGAGGACATTTCGATCGGTGTTGGCATTCATAATTTATAATTTGGCTGAGTGATTACAACGGCAGCGCATGAAGGTCGAACGCTTTATCCTTAATATAGCCCAACTGCCGATCGAAACAAAGAGCAAGATTAGTCGCTAGTTTAAGTTGCTGACTCAGGATCGAAGACGATGCCCTTAAAGACCCTTTCGATGGGAAAAGTTAAACTAATACTTGCTAATTCCAGTGGCTCTCCAGCTCGATAATTATTAATTTCCCATCTACCGCGTTCGTTCTTCCGATAGATATCGATCGCAATTTCTGTCGTACTAACTAAAATGTACTCCTGCAAACTAGCGGCTCTTCTATACAAATTAAATTTATTCCCTCGGTCGTACGCCTCCGTACTAGGAGACAAAACTTCGATGATGATACAGGGGTGAGAGATAAACTTCGTAGCACCACGATCTCCCGGATCGCAAGTGACGCTGAGATCGGGATACACATAGTCGCTTGAGTTCTGAATGCTTACTCTGGCATCAGAAGTAAGCACTCTGCAACCACTATCCTCCAACTGATTGCGAAGGATCGTACCAAAATTCATAGCAATCTCGCTATGATTTACCGTTCCACCTGTCATGGCATAAACTTCGCCATTGATATATTCGTGGCGGAATTCTTGCTGTTCTTCCCACTCTAAATATTCGGCGGGGGTAAATCTAGGAAAATGTTCTCTTACCGCAACCATTACTCATCACCTCATTAAAAAGTATCTATTTTTGATTCTATTTAAGATCTTCTTCCGCTCGATCCTAACCGCCACCAACGATCGTCACAATCTCTAATCGATCGTTAGTTTTAATCACAGTATCGTCCCAAAACTGTCGATGCAAAATTTCCCCATTGTATTCTACTGCCAGCAGTCGGGGATTTAGACCCATCTGGACTAGTAATTGAGGTAAAGTCGTCTGTGGCAAACAAGTATGACCCTCACCATTAACTTGTAACTCGATCGCATTACTCATAAACCCAATACCACCAACAACCTAGAAAAACCTAACACCTAAAACCTAAAATCTAAAGCCTACCCCCCAACTGCGGCACTCGATTCAAGATCGACAAACAGGACTGAACCGCATGAGTCGGATTTTCCGCCCCCATAATTGCCCGGACGATCGCGATCCCTGGTGCGCCAGCTTGGAGGACATCATCGATATTAGTACTATCGATCCCCCCGATCGCAAACCAAGGTACAGTCGCATTTTTAACGGCGTGTTGGACGTATTCTAATCCTGCTGCTGCTTTGCCCGGTTTAGTTGGCGTTTCATACACTGGCCCAACGCCAATGTAGTCGGCACCTTCGGCGATCGCTTGAGCCATTTCTGCGGGGCTTGTCGTGGATTTGCCGACGATCTTTTGGGAACCCAGTACTTGTCTAGCAAGTGCGATCGAGACGTCTTGCTGACCCAAATGTACCCCATCAGCATCGACAGCTAGTGCCAGATCCACCCGATCGTTGAGAATAAATAACGCGCCATAATTATGGCACAGTTGACACATCGCTTGGGCGATCGCCAGTCGATCGGTATCATTAGCTTGCTTATCACGATACTGCACCAATGTCAATCCCCCCTGCAAAGCTGCCTCGACACGGGGAAGTAAATCTGGGGTGGGAGTAGTAACTAGATATAACTTGGCACTAGTGAGCAGTTGGCGACGACGGTAGGCGAGTAAATTGCTCTCTAAGGTATATACCCGATAGCGCATCTGCTTACAGCCACTACTCAGGCTCGGGGAGTAGAGCTTGCCATATTCTTCCAGTACTCGCAAGGCTTCTTGAACGCGACACAGATTGGCTTGGAGCAGTTGCTCGATCCCCGTGCGTTGTTCTTCGCGAGGATGGCTCAATTGAGTACCGACATCGGCTGCTGTATCCCGCGCGGCGCGAATTTCTGGCGTATGCCACATCCCCAAGTCTTGTCGCATTTGCTTACACTCACTCGCCAGTGCGGTGTTATTGAGAGCAAAGCGGCACCATTCTTCAATAATCCGCAATCCTTCCCGCGCTCGATCGAAATTTGCATCCAAAATTCGCCATACGGCTGGCTGGATTGAAGCTAATGACAGATATCTCATGGGGTAGAGGGTGGGTGGACGAGGGGATGGGGAGATGGGGAGATGGGGACGGGCAGTTTGGCTGTCGCTCACTGACCGGGGACGGGGGAACTGGCTTGCAGAGAAAAGTCGAATGAGTACTAGCGGATTACGCTCTTACCTCTTACCTTTTACCTTTTACCTCTTACCCTTTACTTCTTAGTAACTTGCGCTAAGGCTTTTTCCAAATCTGCCAAAGAGGCGGCACCTGTGACGACTTCGCCATTGAGGATGAAGGTGGGCGTACCGTCAACACCGAGCTTACGTCCGAGTCTAAAGTCTTCGACGATCGCATCAGGAGCAATTTTCCGATCGGCGTTAAATTTATTGAGATCTAACTTGAGACTGGTGGCAGTTTG
>NZ_JANLWO010000364.1:0-6015 GCF_031364565.1 Chamaesiphon sp. OTE_20_metabat_361 | reverse complement strand
AACTAATGTTGTTCTAGCGGCAGTAGACTGAACTTTTGTATTCAGAAACTATAAGCACGAACTTCCGGTACCCACCTGGTTTTAACCAGGTCATAAACTGAGGTAAAACGGCGTTGCGGCTGACCTAAATATTTGAAAACGGAACCTCTGGTCTTTGGGCTGGGGGTTTTGTTGTGAAGATGGGAGATGGGAGATTGGAGATGGGAGTGGGAAGGGGTTTTACTGATAAAGTGGATCGGAAGACATTTGATGAACATCAGCAAGATTATGACACCACAAGATTTGATGAAGCAGGAAGTTGGGAAGGCTGCTGCGGCGCGGGTGCAGTCTAATTCGATCGTGGGATTGGGGACAGGTTCGACGACAGCGTACGCGATCGAGTTTATCGGCAAACGGTTAGCAGCAGGCGAAATTACCAATGTCAGAGGGGTTCCTACCTCATTTCAGGCAACAGTGCTGGCTAAACAGTATGGTATCCCCTTAACGACGCTAGATGAAGCCGATCGGATCGATATCGCGATCGATGGTGCAGATGAGGTCGATCCTCACAAAAATCTGATTAAAGGCGGTGGTGCGGCGCATACGCAAGAAAAAGTGGTCGATGCCCTCGCCGAGCAGTTTATCGTCGTCGTCGATAATACCAAACTAGTCGATAAATTGGGCAGCACTTTCCTCGTCCCTGTCGAAGTCATCCCGATGGCTGTCACTCCCGTCATGCGGGCGATCGAAAAATTAGGCGGTAAACCGCAGCTCCGGATGGGTGTCAAAAAAGCTGGCCCAGTCGTGACGGATCAGGGTAATCTAGTAGTCGATGTGAAGTTTGACTCGATCGATAATCCGGCAGAGTTAGAAAAAACGCTCAATAATATTCCCGGCGTACTCGAAAACGGTTTATTTGTCGGTGTGGCAGATGTGATTTTGGTCGGTGAAGTTCAAGGCGATAAAGTCATTATTAAAGAAATGTAGAAATAGAGACGAAGCCAGAGTTATCGATGCTCTAGGGAGATCGCGAACTTAGGTTAAATTAGTTGAAATTAATAACAGGAACGATCGATCGATCGTTCCTGTTTTTGGAGATCCCATCATTCTGGTTATTTTGAGCCAGATAATTACAATGTTCGTGAAGGTCGAGCTGAAATCATTGCTCGTCAGGATTTGCTGGAGAATCTTCACTCATCGATCGAGTAATGATGTCTAGAATTATGACTCGATCGATTGCTCCTGCATCGCAAATAGGGCACTAGTTAAAGCCAGCCATCAAAACTCATGTAGGCGATATGCGAGCGAGTAAAGACGTTAGCCTGCGGCAACAATCCCAGTACGTTGCAACCATTGAATGAAGGATAACCTTGCTACCCCCTTGGGCATGGCGGCAACATCTACGTCACAGCCCCCCTCACCAATGAAGCGGAATAAGGGTACTCCTTGCGACCAAAACTGTGCAAGTATATCGAGAGGAATGGATACTGCATTGCATTTGCGCCCCGCAATCTCACTCCATGATGCAGCCATTTCATTCAACGTCATGGCATCCCCAACAATGTCAATCGCCTGCCCAAGAAAACTTTGAGGATTTGCAAACGCTTCAGCGGCAACCTCCGCAATAGTATCGATCGCGACCATCTGAAGTTTTCGATCTACGGGAAAAGGAATTGATAGAGTCAACTCATCAGTCTCCAAGCGCACGGGGAAGTAGGTGGTTAAGTTTTCCATAAAGAAAACAGGACGCAAGATAGTTGCCGGAAGTGATAACTCCGCAATGCGTTCTTCAACGGCTCGTTTTGAACCCAATCCAAGGATACCTTTGGCGCGATCGACAACAGCGGAAGCATAGACAAAATGCTGTACCTGCGCTGTCCAAGCTGCCTCGGCAACAGCAATCCCCCACCGCGCCTGTCCTATATCTCCTGGTGTCGTCAGGGCAGGTTGAACGCTGTAGACACCATAGGCATTTTCGAGAGCTTTGACAACTGAGGTAAAATCATCAAAGTTAGCCGCAACAATGTCTGCACCCAGTTCTGAAAGGGCTTGAGCTTTCGCCGAGCGAGGATCTCGTGTCACCGCACGAACTTGCCAACCTGCTTGCAGGAGCTTTTTAGCAACTGCCTGGATTTGCTAATGAGAAAGATGCAATCTAATTAACCCAAAACGGATCGGGCTAACGTTTCCGATCGATCGACAGGCTCAAAGGTTTCAGTCTTTCAGGACGGAAGGGCAACATTGGTTAAATCGATTTAATTTTTCGTTGTAAAAACGTTGGTAGTTAGGTAAGATTGAAATCATCCACCTATGGTAAATCGCTATGTTAGCTCAATCGCGAAGTCTTCCCTTTAGCACGATTCCAACGATTTCCTTGACTCCAGGGACATCCTGGAATTCCTTCGAGCAGTTTCGGACATCGGGTGCCAACACTCTCGCCACCATTACTAGTGGAACAGTAGGGACGCTCCAGACTAAAACGGGACAGTACCGGATTCTCAATGAAAATGATTTCCAACAACTTGTCGGATTGGCTACTGATGTGGAGCGGCTCCAGCAAGGTTTGAGCGTGGTGATGAGAGCCGTGCGAGTAGTCAAAAATCATCCCGAAGATGCAGACACTTTAGCCTTATTAGTAGAAACGGTGTCGATGTTAGGGAGTATATCCACTGTTTTACCAACGAGATCTAGTTTTCCGCCCTTAGCACCTGAAGATATTTCGGCTGAGTCAGATGATGAAGTCATCCTCGCACCAGAATTGCTAAATCGTCCATTAGGGTAAGCGAGTGTCAGATTTACCGATGGATTTAGCCGAGCTAGAAGTCGCACTCAGAGATTTATCCCATGACGAGAGAGCGGTGCAGCTAGTGAGAAATTTTGCTCAGAGGTTAGGGAAAACCAAGCAGCGGCAACAGTTATTTAATGCGCCTGGTGCTTTGGTTCGGAGTCCACTAGATTATGATGCTGCTATTGCTAGTGGTGCAATCTCCTCTATTATTGGCTACTCGAATTGGGAGTTTGAGTTTAGTGGGGTGGCGAATTTTTGGTTCGATAATTCGCTCTTTGTTGGCAAGAACTGGAGCTGGAGAGGTGCGATTGAGAGGGTAAAAAAAGCACTATTCTGATTATTTTGAGCCAGATAATTACAATGTTCGTGAGGATCGAGGGTAGCATCTTCGTGAATTAAAATGCGAAGATTCACGATCGAGGTGGAAGGCTATCGATTAATTGTTGCCGTTGCTGTTGCCACCATTCGTCTGTAGCTTCGACTGTCCGATCTTTCCCAAGTGTAGATTTCAGGAGGGCATTAACCTTCAATTTAGCTTGACGTTCCTGTTCTTGTTCGATTACCTCCGGTAGGCTACGCCAACGACACCGTTAGAAACTCGTCAGGAGTACTATATGTACCACTGGAAATCTGCCGATTCTCCAAAAAGGAGACGCTACGCGAACGATGTAATCCTTCACTGCTTCGGACAAAGCGATCGTAAAGGTCATGGGTTCAAAGGTTGAATCAGATTATTTGAATTATAACTTATGACTTAGTTTCTGGGTGGATATCGATCTCCGTCTAGGTTTCAGGAAATTCTAATCCGATCGATTAGCGATCGATCTCAGCGATTGAGATTACCGACCGTAGGCTATGCCAACGAGTGCATGAATAGCGATTCCAGAAAAATCTGAAATCATTTCTCCGTCAGGATTTGCTTGTGGGGTGGCTATCAAAATTAGACCGTCTCCAAAAAAATTCTAGTCAATCTTGTCTGATAAAACTTTAACTCAGACCTCCATCCCAAGATCGACATTAGTATCGGCACTACTAGAGGCAGTAAAAGACCTATCACACTGAAAAGCAAATAAAAAATACTCGTGAAATTTAATTGAAAGAAATTCAATTGTGTCGTTATTGTAGATGTCTGTTTTAAGATAACATCATATAAGAAAAAAGTATAAAACGGTACAAGGAAAATAATCATGGGAACAGGATTCATTATTACATGAATGTCAGTTCCTTCAGGTACTTCTCTAAATCTCCCACTGATAGTTGTTATGGGCGAGCCTCCGCCATATACGCGAGACAGCTTGAAACCATTCTCGGTTACTCGTCCTCGAAGAGAAGCATAAAACACAAGGTTTGTTCGTTCATTAGTTGAAGTTTCAGTTTCACCTGTCAATTTTTGGCGGGCTACTGAAATAGAGTCTTTTGTTTGAATCGTAAAAGTGTTGGATATCATAATACCGCTAAATTATCTATTGTTTGATAACAACTTCATTGAGTTATACCGAACCTCTGGCGATCGAGACGGATATATTCTTTCCACTTAAAGTACCCAAATATGACAACATCTCAATCGAGTCAGGCTTTTTACCGATCGATCGTTACTAGGTATCAAAAAGGAACGATCGAGTAGGGGAGAATTTACTTCGCCGTTAAATCGATCGATAATATAGATCTGCTGTTTATCTGTCTCTCGCTTATGCAACCGCCCCACGCCGCCAAGCTAGCTCACCAGATTGAGATTCATGGAGATCCGATCGTCGATGACTATTTCTGGCTGCGCGATCGAGATAATCCGCAGGTGATGGAATATCTCAAAGCCGAGAACGATTACACAGAGCAAGTATTACAGCCACGCGCCGAACTGCGGGAGAGCTTATTCCAAGAGCTAAAAGCGCGAGTCAAGGAAGACGATCTCAGCGTACCAGTCAAAAAAGATAGTTATTACTATTACTCCAGAGTGGCGGCGGGGCAGCAATACAGCATTCATTGTCGCAAAATCGGCGATCTCAATAGTCCTGAAGAAATCATCTTGGATGAAAATCAACTGGCTGAAGGGAAACCTTATTTTCAGCTCGGCACATTTAGCATCAGCCCCAACCATCAACTTCTAGCCTATGCCGAAGATACCGATGGCTCGGAGACATATACGTTGCGGATCAAAAATCTGGTAACGGGTGAGTTATTGCCAGAATCGATCGCGAATACTTACTATTCGCTGGAGTGGGTGAATGATAATCGGACTTTTTATTACACCGTTTTAGATGATAACTTGCGCCCTTATCGGCTGTATCGGCATACATTGGGCGAGTCGATTGACCGAGACGAGTTAATCTATGAAGAACAGGATTCGCAGTTTTTTGTCGGTTGTGGCAAATCCCGCGACGATCGATATATTTTCCTGACAACTGGCGGTAAGATTACCAGCGAACAATATTTTGTCTCAGCCGACAATCCGCACGGTAAGTTTTCGCTCGTCACACCCCGCCAGAAGGGGCATGAATACAGCGTTAGCCATCATGACGGCTATTTTTACATTCTCACCAATGACAGCGCCCAGAACTTCCGCATCATGCGGACGCTGGTAGCGCAACCACAGCAACAGTATTGGGAAGAATATATTGCCCACGATCCCGATCGATTAATTGAAGGAATCGATGAGTTTAAAGATTACTTGATTATTAGCGAACGCTATCAAGGTTTAGGGCAACTACGGGCGATCGATCTCCAGAGTCAAGCGTCACATTATCTGGAGTTCGACGATCCTACTTATCTAGTATTTGGGGCGGCTAATCCGGAATACGATACCCAGAAATTTCGCTTTGGCTATACCTCGCTAGTCTTACCGATGACTGTATTTGAGTACGACTTTCGTTCGCAATCGAAGACGATTCTCAAGCAAAATGAGATTCCAGGCGGCTACGATCCGAGCCAGTACCATTCAGAGCGCATTTTTGCCCGTTCTCATGATGGGGTGGAAGTGCCGATCTCGATCGTTTATCGTCAAGACTCTAAGCGCGATGGTACGCAGCCGCTCTATCTCTATGGCTATGGTTCCTACGGTGCCAGTCTAGATCCAGGCTTTTCTACCAATCGACTCAGTTTACTCGATCGCGGCTTTGTGTATGCGATCGCCCATATTCGCGGGGGTTCGGAGTTGGGGCGACATTGGTATGAGTCGGGTAAGTTCTTGCAGAAAAAGAACACCTTTCTGGATTTTGTGGCTTGTGCCGAACACCTGATTGCCGAAAAGTATA
>NZ_JANLWO010000361.1:0-1952 GCF_031364565.1 Chamaesiphon sp. OTE_20_metabat_361 | reverse complement strand
CCACGTTTTGCCAATAATGCACCCGCTGTCAAGCCGCCGATGCCAGCACCAATAACTACAACTTTCGGAAATGAATTTGACATGGACGCGATCGGGAAAAATGGTTGCCGTCTTTATCGTAACATTTCTACATGAATGGCGTAGGGGTTACAGATGGTGGCTTTGAGCGAATTTCTCATTAATGCTCCATATTACTTATCAATTGCAAGTATCCCTAGTCCTCACGCTATTACAGAACATCGATCGCCGATCGACCAAAGTTAGCGTCGTTCTCACCGGGCAAAATGTCACGTTAAAATGAGGAGATTGCCGCATTCTACTATTTCTAAATCGAGTGTCATCCCGGAACTATCCGAGGTGTTGACAATCGCATCCGTAAGTTTGCGGAAAATAGAAAATGTTCGCTGTAGATATCGATAGAGATTAGGAGAAAAATACATGACTTTTACCTCAATTGCATCGAAACCAACCGATCGCGTCGTTCGCGAGCCTCAAGATATCCAACCGATCCAGTTATCTAAAATTTCGGTTGCTGCTTCGCTAGTAACCATTCTCGGCTTGACATTCCTACCCTTGCTCTGGATGTCTCCATCATACCCCGCCGAAATTCACCCCAGTCACAAGCAAGTCTCTCCAGCCGCCACAGTAACCTCAGCCCAATAACAATCGCATAAAATAAAGGGTGGATAATATCCACCCTTTATTTTATGGAAGCGATCGAGATTGTGTAGTTACAGATACATATTCGCGGGACAAATCGGGCTTTTATCCCACTTATAATCAAAGCTAGTCATCCAGATGAGCGTAGCGATTGAAGAGGAAATCGAGAGCATAATTTCGTAGCTCGATATAGGTACCGCTAGCCATAATTTTCTCGCGATCGCGCGGTCGATCGAAGGGGATATCTAATACTTCGCCAATCTTGGCAGCAGGGCCATTAGTCATCATCACCAATCGATCGGCTAGATATAGTGCCTCGTCGATATCGTGAGTAATCATCAATACTGTGACCTTATTTTCGCGCCAAATTGCCAGGAGTTCGTCTTGCAATTCTTCCTTGGTAATCGCATCGAGGGCACCGAAGGGTTCATCTAAGATTAGCACTTGAGGTTTGATCGCCAGGGCGCGGGCGATCGCGACCCGTTGTTTCATCCCTCCAGAGAGCTGTCCGGGCTTCTTGCTGGCGGATTCAGTCAATCCCACCATATTTAGATGCTCGCGGACGATTTCTTTTTTTTGAGCTTCGGTGTAAGTAGGATAAACAGAATCAACAGCGATGTAAATGTTGTCATAAGCCGTCAGCCACGGCAACAGACAGTAATTCTGAAACACCATCATCCGATCGGGGCCAGGTTCGGTAATCAGTTGGTTTTGCAGGGTCACAGTACCGCTAGTCGGGGTATTGAATCCCGAAACCATATTCAGGAGGGTGGATTTACCGCAGCCAGAGTGCCCGATCAGACAGATGAATTCGCCCTCATTAACTGCCAAGTCGATCCCATCGAGGATGGTAGCAGGGCCGCTAGCAGTGGGATAAACTTTGGTAACTCGATCGATCGTCAGGAATGCCATGTGTTTTTAAGTAAATAGAGAGGATCGTCTATAAAATCCCCTCCTCGGAGGGGTGCCCAACGGGCGGGGTGGGTAGATCTCCGCAGCAACTCACCCTAGGCAATATCCACATTTCTAACTTCCAGCTCCCGATGAATGGGCTGATTGCGGAGATAATTTAGCGGCTCATCAGGATTAAAGACTTGCCCGTCGAAGAGCTGGAACGGGTCGCGATCGGGTTCGATGCCGATGTAGCCTAGTTCCTGACAAGCCGTGAGAAAATGGTCTACCCGGCGGACTCTAGACAAGATTTCGAGGTGATTTTTAGGGAAAGGGGTGATGCCCCAACGCGCGAGTTGAGTGAGAATCCACAGTCCTTCGACGCGGCGAGGACAGTTGGC
>NZ_JANLWO010000360.1:0-11389 GCF_031364565.1 Chamaesiphon sp. OTE_20_metabat_361 | reverse complement strand
TTCCCGTTTGGCAAGATGTGAAAGTTCTTTAACTTTTTGAAGCAGAGCTTTCCCAGTAAGTGGTGATGTAGGGATGGTTGGTTCTGCTACGGAATCGACTTTAGGCATAGTTTGAATGGTGGATATTACGGATATTTGTGGGTGGTTGTGCAGTTACTTCATGTATTAACCATGATGAAGCTGACTTCATATTAATATATTATGCACGTAATTTTAATGATAGTTCCAATTAACTTGAAAGATAATTAGAATTCGACACAGATCGCGCTCAATTTGCTTTAGCAGGAGTATCCCGACTTTCAAAATCAAATCCCCAATCTTCATCATCAAGATCGGTTGTCGGTGTGGAACGATTTGGTGATGATGTGACAGAAGATCGGGATTTGTCAGCAGCTCGATCTGTATCCTCGTACTCAAAATCGTCGGCGTCGAGATCGTCATCAAATTCGGTTTCTAGCGGCTGTTTATAAGGCGGCTGAATCAATCTAAAATCAGCGTCATATACTTCTCTGCTAGTGGCTGGTGAAGGCGATTGGTTCCGTTGTGAGCCGCGCTCTGCATAGCTTGACTGACTCGATCGATCTGGTGAATCATCGGTTTCTACTGGGTATCTATTAGCTGCGGACTGGCGATTTTGCGATCGGGGTGGCGGCGAATCTTCCCAATCTAGTTGGCGGTTTGTGACTGGTGAATCGCCCCAATCATCGCGATCGTCGCTAACGTTTGGTGATGTCGATCGCTGCGGGGTAAATCGCTGGGCAAATGTAGATCGGTAGCTCTTAAATCGACTGGGTTTGGCTGCTGCTGGTGACTGATTTGCTGGATCTTCGCCAGCAGTTTTGGCTGATGATGCGCTCGATCGAGTTGCCTGGGGTGTATAAGTAAAAACATCTTCATCCTGCGGCGATCGCGATTGTAATTGCCGGATTTGTCGTTTGAGCGAGCGGCGATCGATCGAGATTAATACTTGGATGGCAATACTAGATAATAAGCCCAACCCGATCGCGATAATCAACCAGACGCCGATTGGCAAGGCAATTGTCGGCTGATTGAGGATGATTACTGTCATTGTTGGCAGGAGATTAGATCCGACGACAATTCCCATTAAGATCGGTACTAGTAAGGCGATAATTATTTTCATATCTACAAATATTTCCCCTCTTAAAAGCTGAGCGCTTACCTATGAGTCACTTTTCCAGCGGTTCAACGGAATGCAATCGATATCGAGTCGATCCAAGGCTCTAGCGACGACAAAATCAACTAGATCGTCGATCGATTGCGGTTTGTGATACCACGCAGGGCAGGCTGGAACGATCGCCGCACCAGCTTCGGCGAGGCTAGTCAAGTTGCGGAGGTGGATCAAGCTAAAGGGCGTTTCCCGAGGCACGATCACTAGTCTGCGCCCTTCCTTTAGTTGGACATCTGCCGCCCGTTCGAGGAGATCGCCACTCAATCCGGCGGCTAATTTGCCGACTGTACTCATGCTACACGGGATAATCAACATGCCCTGAGTGCGGTAAGAACCACTAGCAATATTTGCCCCCACGTCCCCCCATCGATGACAGCGGAGTTTACCCCCTGTCGGCACACCCGCTCGTTCGCGCCAGAAGTCGGCTTGTTCTTCGGGTTCGCTGGGCAATCTAATTTGGTCTTCGGCTTGAAATACCATATAGGTAGATTTCGAGGCAACTAGTTCGATCTGATAGTCAGCCGCTAGCAAATATTTAATCGCTCGAATGGCATAAATTAAACCGGATGCGCCAGTAATACCGAGGATGAGAGGTTTCATTAAATTAATTGAGAATTGAGAATTGAGAATTGAGAATTGCGTTGAGCGTAACCTTACAGCGAGACAGCGACGCATCGAATGGGAGGTTCCCTCCCGTTCGATGCGTCAAGACAAGACAAGCAAACCCCTGTTATTTGTTAATTAGGAAGACGATATGGATGGATAGGGACGGTTGCGGCGGAAGACTCAAGCGATCTCCGCTAATACATTTTAACAATCGCTACCCAGTTCGATCGTGCGCCCAATATTTAGGTAGGGGCAACTTGGAGATCGCCCCTACCTAATTGGTAGGCTTTACATGAGCCTCAATGTCAGGATATGCAGTTTAGACAACCAGCGATCGCAGGTTAGCCGCTGTGTCAGCAGTGTTAATCATCTCCCGACTCAAAATCGGTTTCTTCTAGATCGTGGCTAACTGTAACGGCATCGAGATCGGTATCGGTATCGGTAGTAGCGGCGATTGCCTCTGCGGTTCCTGCTTCATTCGCTGCGTCGGTAGCGGCTTCCGAGAGCATACTCGTGACGGTAACTAGATCGATTTGCTGGCGATAGTAGTCTACACTCTTGACCTGGACTTCGACGCGATCGCCTAGACGGTAGGAGGTGCGATTTTTGCGTCCGACTAGACAAGCATAGCGGGGACGAAATTCATACCAGTCATCTTTGAGCGAGCTGACATGTACCAAGCCTTCGACGAGGGAGTCTTCGATTTCGACAAAGAAACCGTAGGATTGAACGCCAGTGATTAAGCCTTGGAAAATCTCTCCAGTGCGGGATTTCATCTTCTCGGCTTTTTGCAATCCAGCAAGGTCATTTTCAGCGTCTTGGGCAATTTTGGTTCGATCGTTTAAATGGGCGATCGATCCGGCAATTTGGGCTTCTAATTCTTGCTGAACTGTAGGTGTGAGGACATTCCACGTAATCTGTCCGTGACAGCTACTGCTCCCCAAGTCGAGGATTTCCTTGGCGCGTGAAGTTTTGCGATCGCGTCCATTGGCAAACACTTCATGCAAAACGCGTTGGATCAGGATATCGGGATAGCGTTGCAGGGGCGAGACAGCGTGGGTATAGCCATTCTCGATCGCTAAGCCGAAATGGGTGCCCGGTTTGGTGCTGTAGACGGTGGTTTTGAGTAGGGATTTAAACAGGTAGTTGAGTACCTGCGGTACGGGTGACTGGGCAAATTGCAGGCTCAGACGCTGCAAGTCAGCGACGCTAATTTCTGTCTCGACTTCGCCTTCAAAGCTCAATCCCAGATTGATCGCCAACTTGATCGTGTCATTGACTTCGACTAGTTCGGGCGTGTGCTGGACGGCATAGATACCCGGTACTTGAAGGGCTTGGAGATGGACGGCGATCGCATAATTTGCCATCACCATCACATCGGTAAGTAAAGATTGCGGATCGTCTAGAAAGATCGCCCCCAATCTGCCTTCATCAGCAAATGGAGCTTGCTTTTGGATCGTATCTACTTCCAAACCGCCTCTAGATCGCCGCTGCGCTCTAAAAGCGGGGGCAATCGTGTTCCAGATCGGTTTAATGATTTCGAGCGCTTGAGGGTCGATTTCACCCGGTTCGCCAGCTAAGGCGGCATTGACTCGCTCGGGATCGATCGACCAGTCTAGTTGAATCCGGCTGGGCTGAATATTAAATTCAATTAATTCACCGCCTTCGTTGAGCGAGAGAAATACCGAAATTGCCAAGCGTTCGGCACCTGGTAGAAATCCACAAGCCTGATGCACGGCATCTGGCAGTAGCGGGATGGTATTTTCCCCCAAATACACTGCCGTTCCGCGTTTGCGCGCTTCGCGATCGAGTCTGTCGTCGGCGGTGATATAACTAGCAATATCGGCGATATGGACGCCCAATCGCCACACGTCACCGTCTAAATGCTCGATCGTTAAAGCACGATCTTGAGGTTCTGACTGTTGACCGATCGCGATTGTCGGTAATCCAGTCAGATCGAGACGTTTTGCAGCGATGGGATCTTTAAATCCTTTGGTGACTTTCGCCGCCGCCGCTTCAACAGCCGGGAGGAATGTTTGGTGCAGATCGTGCTTGCAAGTTACGATGTCGATGTCTTGGGCTGACTCGGTAGTCATACCTAGAACTCTAGCAACTTTACCGATCGGTAAATCTTGCCCGATCGCATGACGGAGGACATCGACATGGACGAGATGATCGAGAATGTCATCTAAGACGATCGGCTCGTGCCCATTAGGCGGGGAACTGTTGTCACTAGGGTTGACTTCTAGCTCGAACAATAGTCGATCGTCGAGGGGAATAGCGCGGTAGTCGCCTGTTTCCAGCCGCTTGACTTTGGCGAGTACCGATGGATTAGCCCGCTCCAAAATCAGCTTGACAGCGCCTTCGGGACTCCGCCGCCTGCTGCCATCTTTGATGACTTCGATCAATACTCGATCGCCATTCCAGGCATTGCTGAGATGACTTTCTCGAATGTAGATATCATCGGCACTTTCACTATCTTGAATTGCGAAGCAAAACCCTTTACTCGAACAGCGTAGCTTGGCTTCTACAATTCGCTCTGTCAGTTCGCGGCGAAATTTTCCTTTCTCCTTTACCAAAATGCCAATCTTTTCGAGTAACTCTAGAGCGAGATCCAACTGCGCGACACTTGAAGGAGTTTCACACCCTAACTTCTTTTCTAGTATTTTTGGGGTAACTAACTTCTCAGGACTAACATGCGATAGCAACGTGGCGATCGAAAATTCCATATAGTTTAATTTACCTCCACCCAAGAACATGTTCATTTATTAAGTTTGTAATAGTGCTAAGCTACGGGATGTTATGCACGGGTGCTATGCTGACAATTTTAGCAACAGTCAGAGTATCCAAGCGCCTTTACCGATCTTGCTTGTGGACAACGGGGATTGTTTAGCCGAGCGATTGCAATTTTCACTACATCTACCAAGCAGGTTGCGGGGTAAGTCATCTATCCACCGTCGAATCCAGATTTAGGCAAACAGATATGTATTTAATAATTATTTCTAATTACTAGATTTGTCTCTAAATCTCCGTTTACACGATCGATATCGTCGAGTTGAGTAGAGCGTTTAGAATGCGGTTTTCAAGACGGTAAGCCATTCGAGTCCCATTCGATCTTGACTATTCTATTGCACCAACTCTTGAAGAGTTGGCATTTGCTGCTGTACATCACCTAGACTTTACCCAATATCCTAGTGTGCTTCGATTTGCCAGGGGCAAGGCTTCGCCAACGCGTCAACATCGATTACTCGGTTCTAGCAACCATCCTTAACAAGGGTAGTGTTTGTCCCGACTAAAAGCACTACTTCAATCGGGTCGATCGCGCAATTACTCGACCGTGGTTGAAGAAACTAGTAACTGCATCATTGACTTTAGATCGCGACAGTAGATGATGCACATCTCTATCATATTACCCCTGAATGTCACTTCTGATACCATTTTGGTAAAGAAGAATCGCAGTTCGAGATGGGATCGAAGCTACCGCTGGCGGATTCAGGGATCGGATCTCAACTTCGCGCGATCGAGCGAACTTAGCAATTTGTTGTCAATTAACTGCGCTAACCTGGGTACCAACTCATTCTGCTAATGATTTTGCAATTGTCGAGCGGACGGATTGAGGGTGCTGCTAATTAACTTTAGTGCTGAGTTAGATATTCAGCACAACAATTTCTTGACAAGTTATGGTGTTTGTCACCATAATAGGGAAAAGCTATTTTGAGTAAATGCTAAATCAAACTGTTGCTACGATCCATAAGCCTCTCTCTGGCTCGACATCACTATCATCCTTGTCAGGTGAGGATTGCAGCCTGTTAACAGACTTATATCAGCTCACGATGACAGCCTGCTATGTGGGTGAATCACTAGATCGATCGACCGCAAGTTTTGAGCTATTTGTGAGAAAACTACCAAAAGGCTTTGGTTATCTAATCGCCATGGGCTTAGCTCAAGCCTTGGAATACCTCGAACAATTTCAGTTTGACGCGACTCAAATCGATCGATTGCAAGCGACAGGGATTTTTAAAAACGCCCCCGATAGATTTTGGGAGCTACTCGCCACCGCCAGATTTACTGGTGATGTCTGGGCGGTACCCGAAGGCACAGCGATCTTTGCCAACGAACCAATCCTGCGCATTGAAGCACCCTTGTGGCAAGCCCAGATCCTTGAAACTTACCTCCTTAATACTATCAATTATCAAACCCTAATTGCCACTAGAGCCGCTCGGTTGCGGGATGTCGCAGGTGCAGATGCCACGTTACTGGAATTTGGCACGCGGCGTGCCTTTAGCCCGCAAGCGTCTCTGTGGGCGGCACGAGCGGCAATTGCGGGGGGGCTGGATACCACATCAAATGTACTAGCTGCTTTAAAGTTGGGATATCAACCCAGCGGAACGATGGCACACGCCTTAGTCATGGCAATCGACGCGATTAAAGGTAGCGAGTTAGCAGCATTTACTGCGTTTCATCGTTACTTTCCCGGCGCACCATTACTCATCGATACTTACGATCCGATTGCCGCCGCAAAAATGCTAGCGCGACAAATCGCTGCTGGCGAACTAGAATTATCGGGAATTAGGCTCGACTCTGGCGATTTAGTCAGTTTATCCCAGCAAGTCAAAGCCATCTTACCCACCGTGGATATCTTTGCCAGTGGCGATCTTGATGAGTGGGAAATCGCCAGATTGCGATCGGCAAATGCACCGATTAATGGCTTTGGATTGGGGACTAAATTAGTTACTGGTAATCCGGTAAACGGTGTCTACAAGTTAGTCGAGATCGATAACATTCCGACAATGAAGAAATCTCCTGACAAAATGACCTACCCTGGCAAAAAACAGATTTTTAGGCACCCTCAATCCGATTGCTTTACCAGTGACACTCTCGGTTTAGCAACTGAGGGTGAGGGTTTACTACAGCTAGTAATGAGCCAAGGTAATCGGCTGGTGCCAGATGACAATCTGGTAACAATTAGGCAACGTACAGATCGAAATGTAGCAAGCTTATCTGCCGATTTGCGAGATATTAATTACGATCGCAGTACACCAGTTAATATTTCGCCAGCATTAACAGCCTTAACTCAAAGCTTGGTATCTAAAAATTAAAGTAAATACCATTCGAGCGAGCGAAAGAACGATTGCAAAATCCCGATTGCTAACTCCTCATCCTGAAACCCTAAAACCTAAAGCCTAAAACCTAAAACCTAAACATACCCTCTAGAATGAAAATTGCTCTATTCGGAACTAGTGCAGATCCGCCAACGATCGCTCATCAAGAGATTATTAGGTGGTTGGCATCGCAATTCGATCTCGTCGCCGTCTGGGCGGCAGATAACCCATTTAAGGCACATGGAGCATCATTAGAGCAACGATCGCAGATGCTAGAGTTATCAATTGCTGAAATCGAGCCGCCGATAGATCGGCACGTTAAAGTTTATCGAAATTTAAGTAGTAGACGTACTTTTGAAAGCTTAGCTACAGCGCGAGAAATATGGCAAGATAGTGAATTTATTCTCACCATTGGAGCGGATTTAATCGCCCAATTACCCCAGTGGTATCGAGCGAATGAACTATTAACTCAAGTGAAATTACTAATCGTCCCTCGCACTGGGAATCAAATCGAACTAACCGATCTTCAACGTTTAACAGATCTCGGCGCACAAATCGCGATCGCCCCCTTATCGACACCAATTATATCATCGACAGCAATTAGGAACAGTCACTCCATTCACGGGATGACTCCTAGCGTCGCTAAATATATTCAGCAACACAATTTATATTCGATAATTTATGAACCATGCGATCGAGCGACACTTAAATAAACAAATTCTTGCCGACTTTAAAGTCGGAGTAGACAATGCTATCTTCTCGATCGATACCCAGCAAAATCGATTATTAATTCTATTAGTGATGCGCCATGATGAACCCTATTTAGGGCAATGGTGCTTGCCAGGGACATTAGTTAGGAAAGGTGAAACTTTAGAAACTGCTGCCGATCGGATCTTAGCCGAAAAAATCAAAGTTGATAACTTATACCTCGAACAATTATATACTTTTGGCGGCCCCGGACGCGACCCGCGCGAAGCAGCCGATAGTTATGACGTGCGGTATTTATCAGTTAGTTACTTTGCCTTAGTAAGATACGAAGCCGCCGAATTAATCGCTACTGGCGTTGGTGGCATTGCTTGGTACCCGATCGATAAATTACCCGATCTCGCCTTCGATCATCAACAGATTATCGAGTACGGACATCAACGATTGAGAAATAAATTGGAATATAGCCCAATCGCTTTTGATGTGTTGCCAGAACTCTTTACCCTCAGCGATATCTATCAACTTTACACCACCGTTCTCGGCGAAGCATTTTCTGATTATTCCAATTTTCGCAATCGGTTAATTAAATTAAAATTCTTGCAAGAAACAGGGATTAAATCCTCTCGTGGTAGCGGTCGTCCGGCAAGTTTATATCGCTTCGATCCGGTAGCATTTGCACCACTGAAGGATAAGCCTTTATTGTTTGTCTAAGCATTATAAATCTAGAACAAAGATGTTGAAAACGTATATAGCAATCTTAGATGATTAATAAAGATTCTTATTCTTCCCTCTGCACTCTCTGTCTCGATCGCGCTCAACCGTCGGGAAACCCGACGAACGCGAATCGCTGCGTCCTCTGCGGTTAAAAAAATATTATGAAAATAGCTCTAGCTCAACTCAATCCCACCATCGGCGATCTAAAAAACAATGCCCAACAGATTTTAAAAGCTGCCCAACAAGTAACCAGCCAGGGAGTAAAATTATTACTCACCCCCGAGCTTTCCTTGTGTGGCTACCCACCGCGAGACTTATTGCTCAATGCTCACTTCATTACTGAAATGGAGCAAACTCTCTACCAATTAGCAAGAGATTTATCGCCAAATTTACACGTATTAGTCGGACTCGCCACCGCCAATCCTGATGCGATCGTCACAGGTGGTAAACCATTATTTAATAGCATCGCGCTATTAGCTGCTGGAAAGGTGCAAAAGATCTTCCACAAGCGACTGTTGCCGACTTATGATGTGTTTGATGAAAATCGTTACTTTGCACCCGGTAGTGAGCCAAATTGGTTTGTTTTAGATGGGATTAAGATTGGCGTAACTGTCTGCGAAGATCTCTGGAATGATGAAGATTATTGGGGCAAACGTAGCTATTTAGCTAATCCGATCGCGGAATTAGCCGAACTAGATATCGATTTGTCAATCAATCTATCAGCATCGCCATATAGTGTAGGTAAGCAACAAGTGCGATCGGCTATTTTAAAACATGCCGCGACTAAATACGATCGAGCGGTATTGTATGTCAATCAAATTGGCGCAAATGACGATCTGATCTTCGATGGATGTAGCTTGGGATTCGATCGATCGGGCGAACTAGTCTGTCGGGGTACATCATTCGATCGAGACTTAATTATCATCGAATTTGATGAAGTAGCAAAAGATCTAAAACCAGCTAAAATTCAGCCTCAGTCGGATTGTACCGATGCTGAAATTTGGGCAGCATTAGTATTAGGAGTGCGCGACTATATCCACAAATGTGGTTTTCAAAAAGTAATTCTGGGCTTGAGCGGTGGTATCGATTCCGCCTTAGTAGCTGCAATCGCCGCTGAAGCTCTCGGAGCTGAAAACGTTTTAGGCGTATTGATGCCTTCGACTTATAGCTCATCGCACTCAGTCACCGATGCGATCGCCGTAGCTGCTAATCTAGGGATCGAAACCCAAACTATCCCGATTGGCGATCTGATGCAGGGATTCGATCGCACTTTAGAGTCACAATTTAAAGGGACAGAATTTGGACTAGCCGAAGAGAATATCCAATCGCGAATTCGCGGCACATTACTGATGTCCATGTCCAATAAATTCGGTTATTTACTCCTCTCCACTGGTAATAAATCCGAGATGGCTGTTGGCTATTGCACCCTCTATGGTGATATGAATGGCGGTTTAGCAGTCATCGCCGACGTACCCAAAATGCGAGTATTTTCGATCTGTAAATGGTTGAATCGAGAGCGAGAAATCATCCCCATTAATATCATTATCAAACCCCCCAGCGCCGAACTCAAACCCGGACAAATCGACCAAGATTCATTACCACCTTATGAAATCTTAGATGCTATTTTAGAAGCAATCGTCTGCGAACATCAATCGATCGAGCAAATAGTCGATCGTGGTTTCGATCCGCAAATAGTCACCAAAATAACCAGACTAGTCAAACTTGCCGAATTCAAACGCCGCCAAGCGCCCCCAGGCTTAAAAATAACCGATCGAGCTTTTGGTACAGGCTGGCGAATGCCGATCGCGTCAGCGTTGCGTTAGCAGGTCGCTTCTAAGTAAGCATCGTTCTTGACTGAGTACTCTTTCTGGTCTTATAATGAGTAGCATCCTGAGTAGCAGCGAACATAAAGATTGTGAAAATATCTATTTCATTGCCTAATGAACTGGTTCGATATATCGATGCGCGAGTAGCTAACCGCAGCCAATTAATTGAATCATTACTCTCGGCTTGGCAGAAAAAACAGCAACAACAAGCCATGCTATCGGCTTGCTTGGCTCTAGATGAACAAACATCGATAGAGGATGAGGAATGGCAACAATCAGCAATTACCGATTGGGAAGTCTCTGGTTAGTCAATTTTGACCCCTCCATCGGTACTGAAATTCGCAAAACTCGCCCAGCGATGATTGTTTCGGGCACACTTTTTAATCAGCGACGCAAGGTAACTGTGTTACCTATTACATTTAGCACTCCAGATAGTAGACTCTTACCTGTGGTTGTCGCACTCGAACCAGATGCCAATAATGGTTTAACTACTGATAGCTTTATTGTATGTATCGATCCGATGACTTTTGACAAGCAGCGGTTAGTGAAGCAGTTAGGAATATTGAAGATTGAAAAAATACGTCAAGTCCAGTCTATTTTATGCTCTTATCTAGAATTAGATTCTGTGGATAGCGATTTGGATGGTGTAGACGAGCTTTTCAACTAAAGTATATACAAGAATATTTACAATTAAGTGAAATCATCGATTGGCAACATCCAGAAATTTTAGCACTCGCCCATCAAATTGCCTCAAAACATCAAACTACCATAGATATCGCTAAAGCTTGTTTTGAATGGGTACGGGATGAAATTCATCACAGTTATGATTACCAGATGAACCCTGTTACCTGTCGTGCATCTGATGTCCTCAAATATAAAACAGGATATTGCTTTGCCAAAAGTCACTTACTCGCCGCCTTACTGCGTGCTAATCAAATCCCGGTTGGATTGTGTTATCAACGGTTAACTATTGACGAGCCGCCCGCAGCAAATCAGCAAGATCGAAGTGTACCATGCACATTACATGGATTGAAGTGCTTTATTATGTCATCTACAACCCTGAATTTTGGCTGCGTGACAGGCATCAACCATTTGAAGTTTATAAATTAGGCGCGGATCGTAACTACAAATTACAAATTGGCGAGCCTTACTGGATGCCAGAAGTGGGTTTAGGGATCGGTAGATGTCAGGGTGTGTTTAATGGGATCGATCGCGAGTTATTAGCTTGGTACGATCGCACGAATACT
>NZ_JANLWO010000351.1:0-1717 GCF_031364565.1 Chamaesiphon sp. OTE_20_metabat_361 | reverse complement strand
CGAACGCATTTATCTCACCACCACCCATCAGCAAAGTTTTTACGAACGCCTCGGCTTTGTCGTTAATACTAGTACGACGATGGTTTTGATGAGAGGGTAGATGGGAGATGGGAGATGGGGGGACTGGGAGATGGGGGACGGGGACTAAAGAACGCAGTTCCAAAGCATAACTCTATTCCCTATCCCCTATCCCCTATTCCCTAAAGCCCAAAGCCTAAAACCTAAAGCCTAGTTATTAACTTTTGTAAACATTCTGAGGATAAATCTTAATCAAACGGGGATCGCCCAAAGAGCTGTAACCGCTATGAGTCTAGTCGTGTGGAGGTTTCGAGCGATCGGCACTCAGAGATTAATTACTGGGCGATCGCCTTGCCTCCGAGGTGGGAAGCAGATAACATAGTGCATGAGATTATTTAAAAAATAAGAATTTTCGTAGACACCTATTTTAAGGAGGATCGTAGTCGATGGGACTACCCTGGTATCGTGTGCATACAGTTGTCCTGAATGACCCAGGTCGGCTGATATCGGTGCATTTAATGCACACAGCTTTAGTTGCTGGTTGGGCTGGTTCGATGGCTCTGTTTGAACTATCAAACTTCGACCCTAGCGACGCAGTTTTCAATCCCATGTGGCGACAAGGCATGTTTGTCATGCCCTTCATGGCGCGTCTCGGGATTACCAAGTCTTGGGGTGGTTGGAGTATCGTTCCAGGTGAATCAGCGGCTGATGCTGGCTTCTGGTCTTTTGAAGGTGTAGCTACCGCTCACATTATCTTGTCTGGGATGCTAATGCTAGCATCGATCTGGCACTGGGTTTATTGGGACTTGGAGCTGTTTACAGATCCTCGGACTGGAGAGCCAGCGTTAGACTTACCCAAAATGTTTGGGATTCACTTGTTCTTATCTGGGTTACTTTGCTTCGGCTTCGGAGCATTCCACCTGACTGGTCTGTTTGGCCCAGGAATGTGGGTCACAGATCCATTTGGCATAACGGGGCATGTGGCTCCAGTTGCGCCAGAATGGGGGCCATCTGGATTCAATCCGTTCAATCCTGGTGGTGTGGTTGCTCACCACATTGCAGCGGGTACAGTCGGGATTATTGCTGGATTATTCCACCTCACTGTTCGTCCGCCAGAACGCCTGTACAAAGCGTTGCGGATGGGAAATATCGAAACTGTACTCTCTTCGAGTATTGCGGCGGTATTCTTCGCAGCATTTATCGTTGCGGGGACGATGTGGTATGGAAATGCTACCACGCCGATCGAGTTATTCGGCCCAACGCGTTATCAGTGGGATAGCGGTTATTTCCAACAGGAAATTCAACGTCGCGTTCAGAGCAGCGTCGAAGATGGTAAGAGTGAAGCGGAAGCTTGGAAAGCAATTCCCGACAAACTCGCATTCTACGACTATGTTGGTAATAGCCCCGCTAAAGGCGGTCTATTCCGGACTGGGCCGATGAATAAAGGTGATGGGGTCGCCCAAGGTTGGCAAGGACACCCAGTATTCAAAGACTCTGAAGGTCGAGTACTGAGCGTGCGTCGTCTGCCTAACTTCTTTGAAAGTTTCCCTGTGATCTTGACTGACTCCGAAGGCGTCGTGCGTGCAGACGTACCGTTCCGTCGGGCAGAATCGAGATACAGCTTCGAGCAAGCTGGTATTACTGCTAGCTTCTACGGTGGTGCGCTCAACGGTCAAACCTTTACTGATGCAAATCAAGT
>NZ_JANLWO010000342.1:0-1550 GCF_031364565.1 Chamaesiphon sp. OTE_20_metabat_361 | reverse complement strand
ACACTAAAATAGCCAATAAAAGAGCGACGCTTAATCATGATTTCTTAGAGTAATTGGAGCGACTGGGTGCAGATCTCAATTTTAACTAGTTTTTACTGCCATGCAGATTTAATTTGCTGGTACTAAATCTGGTGCAGTTGCTAACTTGCCATCTTCTAGATACACGATCGCATCGGCAACATCTAAAATGCGATTGTCATGTGTTACTAATAAAATCGTGCAGCCTTGTTCTTTAGCTAATCTTTGCATCAAGTCCACCACGTCGCGTCCCGACTGTTTGTCCAGTGCCGCTGTCGGTTCGTCAGCTAGGAGAATTTTGGGTTGACTGACAAGTGCCCGGGCGATGGCTACTCGTTGTTTTTGCCCGCCGGATAAGCTGTCTGGGTAATAATTTACACGTTCTCCCAACCCTACTAATTCTAACATCTCGATCGCGCGATCGTTCATGTCCTGGATTGAATATTCAGAATGTAATTCCAAACCCATTTTAACATTTTGCAATGCTGTCAGACTCTCATGCAAATTGTGAGCTTGAAAGATATAACCATGATGGCGACGTTCGATCGTCAGTTGCTTTGATGAAGCACCACACATCTCCGTTCCCAATACTTTAAGGCTACCAGCTTGAGCCGATCGCAGTCCACCACAGAGAGTCAGTAATGTAGTTTTGCCAGAACCAGATGGCCCAGTCATAATAATGATTTCACCTGCATTTATTTCCAAGTTGATATCAAACAATACTTGCTTGCGAAGTTGACCCATGCCAAAATAGTGATCGAGATGAGAAATAGAAATTACTGGTTCCATAATAGATACAATTAAAAGCTAACTCGAAAAAACTAATAAATCCCCTACCATCTACCATCTGTCTTGTCTTGACGCGCTCGACCTGGAGGGAACCTCCGTGATGAGCGCGTCGCTGATTCGCTGTCTTGTCGTTTTCTTATTCGGGGGGAACCCTAGACATAAAAACGCCGCTAAACCGTCGGGGAACTAGGGCGTGCGCGAATCGCTACCCCCTAATTTAAAACATATCAGCCGGATCGGCAGCTTGAACTTTACCTGTGGCAACGGCACCAGAAAGCATACACATTATCAGAGTGCCTGTGAATACCTGAGTCGCTCTAACAATCGTCATTGCGATCGGTAAATTGGTCGCGCCACCAACAACTGTATAAAGTCCGGTTGATACAATAAAACCTGGAATAAAGCCCACAATTGCGAGAATCAATGCTTCTTCAAATACAATTCCCAGTAAATAAGTATTGCTGTAGCCCATCGCTTTGAAAGTGGCATATTCTTTGAGATGAGCATTTACATCAGTGGATAAAACTTGATAGACAATAATTATCCCTACCAAAAATCCCATAATCGCACCGAGATTAAAAATCGGCCCAATCGGTGTTTGCTGTTGCCAATATCCCTGTTCAAAAGCAATATACTCTGCCCTTGTCAGTACCTTGATATCTTCTGTAGGTAAATAAGATTTTAATTGTTGAACTACTTGAGTAGGATTGTAGCCCGGATTTAGCTTTATCAGCCCGACATTA
>NZ_JANLWO010000327.1:0-2006 GCF_031364565.1 Chamaesiphon sp. OTE_20_metabat_361 | reverse complement strand
GCACTAAATCCAGCTTTGACTTCTGGGGATATGGATGGTAGGGAGAGATTACCTGCATTGATGGTACGATCGACATCAATGAAAAATTGACCGTTGTGGGGACTGAGACTCGATCGCGTCGATTGTTGAAATAGTGGGGTATCTGACAGTTTTTGTTGGGGTTGCGGGAGGAAGGTATCGCCCACAGGTGCGCCGAAGTTGAGGAAAGCGAGGTTGTTATCGAGCCAGCCATGAGTCACCTTGGTACCCTCCAATGGTGATGTCAGATCGATCGCATCTTTGCCACCGATTCGGGTTTTGGCGATCTTAAACCCTTGCTTTTGACTCATGGTTTTGTCAAAGATGGCGAAGGCTTTATCTGCGGCAGATCGATCGCTAGCTTGCTGAAATAATAGCAGTCCTGTACCAAATTCCGTATCGATCTTAGCTGCTTTGGGGACGATCGCGATGCCAAAAGGGCCTTTACTCCAGTTGAGGATTTCTGGCTCTAATGTTAGTCCGGTGAGACTATCCAGGTTTTTGACGAGATCTTCAGGTTTGACAGGTGCCAAAGGATTGGCTGCGGCACTCTGAACATAGTCTAGCCACAGTCGCTGTAAGTTACCGCCAGATACCATGGCTAGTGTCGTGGCGGGGAGATTTGCCGCGAGGTTTTGGGCTTGATTTTCAACTGTTAATTTTTGCTTGGCATTGGGTCTGAGCCAAGAAATCCCTTTCCAGGCAATCCCGTCTGCTTCGATCTGGGCATTTGCCGCTATGCCTTGTTGAGTCTGGGTTTGCGCTAATTTATTGGCGGTGAGTTGGAGCGGGGAATTAACCGCTGCTACTGCGGTAGCTACTGGAACATTCAGATAGACGCGTGCAAAAGGTCGATCGATCTCGATTTGGGCTAGCGCTTTGGTATAGCCTGGGAGTGTGAGTAAAGATTTACCGTTTTGTTGAGTATCGATGACTCTTTGCAGTCCTACTCTGTCCGTCGCGATCGTGACAAAGTTATCTAGGATCGCGATCGCGATCGTCCCCTGTTTGCGCTTAAATTCTCGAATAGCGACCCCTTTGTAGTTAGTTTCGACTAAATTGGCATCGATCGGCGTTTGATGCTGTTCTACGACTTTCTGGGCGGCACCTCGATCGGCGATCGGTAAGATGGCGATGGTTTGCTGGCTGAGGATCGTCCCTGACTCGGCTCTAATTCCTGCTGCCCCTGGATTGTGCAGATAGCCGACTAAAATTTGCTTGCCAATCCACGGTTGGATATCGCGTTGATAGTCATATCCATAGGTTGTCAAAAAATCGGTTTGCAATTTAGCTAATTGCTGCTCGACAATCCCGCGACTTAGGGGAACGCCAAACTCGTTAAATTTCTGCCACCGCGCCACATCGGTAGAGACGGAGATGGACATCAAAGTATCTTGAGGTAATAAACTCACCCCATCGCTGGTATCGAGATTAGTCGAGCCTGATAACATTTTCCAGACACCGCCAGCCAGCAATCCCACGACTAATATCGCCGCTCCTGCGCCAGCAACAATCCGCCTATTTTGCTTTTGTTTTTTGGTCGCAGTCCGTGGCTTAGACTTGGGGTTGGGCATTTTATTAGGCATGGCGATCGGGGTAAATAAGCGAGTAGTTGAGAATTAGAGATCGAGTAATTAAATATAAAATATCATGTAGGGTGGGCAGTGCCCACCAGATAGGTTTCAGACAATATTTATCCGATTCATACTTGCACCTACTACTTCAATAGCTGTATGTTGTTGACTACCTCAAGATCGATGTACTGCACCGATCGATCTTGCCAAAAATCCTGAGTCTGATGCGATCGCAACAAAGTCCTATTGATTGGAATTTAGACTAAAGATTAGTGCCACCAAGTCGCGATCGCGATCGCGCCTACCGCACCGATAATTGTAATGATAACATTGACAAGTTCGGTAGTAAGCCACTCGAGTTTGGATTGTCAAGTAGCGCCGATAACGCTTTACAGATTGGTAGCCACAAACGCC
>NZ_JANLWO010000270.1:0-1813 GCF_031364565.1 Chamaesiphon sp. OTE_20_metabat_361 | reverse complement strand
CGCTAAACCCTCTCCTTCGGAGACGCTGCGCGAACGGGGAACCCTACGTATCGCGAATCGCTGACCCAAACACATGGGTCGGAGCGGCTCGCGCACGCCTCTGTTCCCCGACGGTTTGCGAAAAGTGCGTTCTTGGGGTTTCCCCTGTCTTGTCGGTTTTTTTATTCGGAGGGAACCTCCGAATAAAACCGCCGCAAGTGAAGCACCTTTTCAAGACAGCGGATGCGCGATACGTAGGCTTTGCCGAGGGTTTAGCGACCCAAATCGCGCTGAGGTTCCCTCAGCGTGCGTTTGGGTCAAGACAGCGCACCAAGCAGCGAGACAAGACAAACCTCCGCGTGATTTGGGTCGCTCCGGAGGAGAATCGCCGATCGAGCCATCAGGTTTGGCGATAACGCTGCCAGAATTGTTAACTTGCCACTTGACAAATTAGCAAATATACCTGAACTTGACTCAATAGTAGCTGCGATCGCACAGAAACTCACCACCCCTAAATTTTTCACCAACTTCCGACGACATCCAAACGCCCCTATGTCAACTCTCGTCATCGTCGAATCTCCTACTAAAGCCCGCACCATCAGTAAGTTTTTGCCATCGAGTTATGTGGTAAAAGCGTCCATGGGACACGTCCGCGATTTGCCACCCTCCGCTGAAGAAATTCCAGCGGAATACAAATCCGAAAAGTGGGCAAACTTGGGCATCAATGTCGAATCGGGATTTGCACCGCTGTATATCATCCCCAAAGACAAGCGCAAGATCGTCCAGGAATTGAAAACAGCGCTCAAAGGCTGTCAAGAACTGATTCTAGCGACGGACGAAGATCGCGAAGGCGAGAGTATCAGTTGGCACCTATTGCAACTGCTCAATCCCAAGGTACCGACCAAGCGGATGGTATTCCACGAGATTACCAAAGAAGCGATCCAGAAGGCACTCAAAAATTGCCGTAACATCGACGAGCAGATCGTCCACGCCCAAGAAACGCGGCGGATACTCGATCGATTAGTCGGTTATACCCTATCGCCGCTACTGTGGCGGAAGATTGCTGGCGGCTTGTCGGCGGGGAGAGTCCAGTCGGTCGCCGTCAGATTATTAGTAATTAGAGAACGCCAACGGCGAGCATTTAGATCCGCTCAGTACTGGGATCTCAAAGCTCTACTCGCCCATAACAAAGCTGAATTTGACTCGAAACTGGTAACAGTCGATGGCGTAAAAGTTGCCACCGGGGCAGATTTCGACCCGAATACTGGCAATCTCCTAGCGGGTAAAAAAGTCAAAATCCTCAATGGAGCCGAAGCCAGCGCATTAGTTGAAAGCCTCAAGGATAAAACCTGGACGGTCACAGGATTAGAAGAAAAACCCGTCACCCGCAAACCCGCGCCGCCGTTTACCACATCTACCCTCCAACAGGAAGCCAACCGCAAGCTCAGACTCTCCGCCCGAGAAACCATGCGCGTCGCCCAAAGCTTGTACGAGCAAGGTTACATCACTTACATGCGGACAGATTCGGTCAGTCTATCCGCCCAAGCGATCGAAGCCGCCCGTTCCTGCGTCCTGGAAAAATACGGACAAGAATATCTCAGCCCCACACCCCGTCAATACAGCACCAAATCTAAAGGCGCTCAAGAAGCTCACGAAGCGATTCGCCCTGCAGGGAGTAGCTTTCGCACGCCCAGAGAAACCGGACTTAGTGCCAAAGAATTGCAACTTTACGACCTAGTATGGAAACGGACGGTTGCTTCCCAAATGGCCGATGCTCGTCAAACGCAGCTCAGCGTCGATTTACAGGTCGAGAACGCTGGATTCCGATCTTCCG
>NZ_JANLWO010000229.1:0-4562 GCF_031364565.1 Chamaesiphon sp. OTE_20_metabat_361 | reverse complement strand
CGGGTTCCCCGTCCATGCAACCGACCCAAGCACAGGACATTCCATCATTCTACCTCCTCTACTGGCTGCTGATTTCTACTCTCGATCGCTGTTAATCATACCTTAATCCAGCAACGCCAAAAACCGTTCGTTGGCAACTAAACCACTACCAGATCCTCGCAGGCCTTCTGACTGAATATCGATACAATCTGCTGACACGGCTCGGATGTCTAGCGCGCACACGAACAGCGGGATTGTTGTTAATAGTGCAAGCTGCAATACGCGATTTAATGTCATTTTCACTCCCAAAAATAGTTTGGGTACGCTCTAGTTTCATTCTTCTGCCAGGTTGCGCTGTCCGCGTCGGGAAATCCGACTTTTTGCGCATCCGCAACCCAACCTACAGACTTATAATGCCCCGATCGAACTATGTAACAACTGCTCTATTATCTGGAGGGGTGACGGTCATAAGACAATATTTTTAGTAATTAGAATATTTGAGTGGTCGAACTAGCGGAATGTGGGGTAAAAGGTAAGAGGTAAGAGATTAAGTTCCCCTCGTCCCCCCGTCTCCCAGTACCCGGTCAGTGAGCGGCTTGCACTAAGCGAAGTCGAAGTGAGCCGAACTGCCACTCCTCCTACCCCTCTCCTTCCAAATAGGGCTTAAACTGACCCGCAGGCGTCCATTGAATTGCCCCGTCGCGCCCGGTGTAGTAGACTCGAACTTGATTCTTTTCTAAGAGCTTGATTGTTTCGGGATCGGGATTGGCGGTGGCAGCGATGGCTACTTGGGGACGAATTTTGGCGATCGATTTTTCGGTGAGTCTACCGCCGCTCCAGTACAACGTTGATGAGGGGGTGAGTTGTTCGAGATCGATCGCCGATTGGGTCAGATCGCCAGTATCATTGCCGATAACCAACCATTTTTGACTGGCTTCGGGAATGGCAATTTGGAAGATGACGGGATTAGTTTTAATCGTCGTAATTTCGACTCGATCGAATTTACGAGTTTTACCGAGTAATAATGGTTCAAATTTAATTATTTCGCTAGGAGTACTATTATCCCCAATCTGATAAAATTTGTCGATCGCGACCATTTGCGCTAGGGTTTGCCAACTACCGATCGCAGGTGCATCGAGATTGAAATCGATCGCGCTGTCAACTCGATTGACTGCTTGCTGCTGAAGAAATGGTGCGATCGTAAATCTGGCAATACTTTCATTGCCGCTATTAATTAAGATGGTTTTGCCGCGATCTTGGATGACTAAAATTTGCCGATCGTTACTGGCTAAAGTGGTAATTTGTAACTCGGTGGTTTTCCAGATAATTAATGGCACGATTACGACCAATAGCCCGATACCCGTGGGTATTTTCCAATCTTGCTGCCAGCTCGGCACTAGCCACACACCTAAGATCAGGGCATATAAAGCGATTAATTGCCAAATCGAAATTTGACCGACCGCAAATGATGCCCCAGGTAGATAATTAAACAAATTAACTATCCCGATTAAAAGCTGTGTTGGTAAATATAACAGCCAGGAAATCGCACTACCAAAAATTGGAATTATCGCACCAACTAATGCCCCGATCGTCCCACCGATGCTGATAATACTAATCAGGGGACTAGTGAGAACATTTGCAGGTAAACTATAGAGCGGAAATACCTTAAATACATACAGTTGAATTGGTAATGTCCAAATCGATGCTGCTAGTGGTACGGTAATCAGATCGGCGATCGTTGGGGGCAGCCAATCGAGCTTTTGCTGTAGTGGTTCGACAGTGACAATCAATCCTAATGTTGCCAAAAAACTCAGCTCAAAACCAATATCCCAAATCCATAAGGGATTAATAATTAGTAATAACGTGCCAGCCAAAAATAACGAACTGAGGGGATTAATTTTCCGCTGAGTTCGCAGCCCGACCAGGACTGCCATCCCCATCACCACAGAGCGCACTACCGCAGGCTGGAAGCCAGTCAAACCGAGGAAAATGAGTAAAGCTAAGCCACCGACATTTGACTGTGCTACTACCGATAATCGCTTGCGGGTGAGGGCAAGGATCGCGTTGAGGATCAGCGAGACTTGAAATCCAGACGCGGCTAGTGCATGAGCTAAGCCAACTCTGACGAACCGATCGCGTAACTCAAATGGTAAATCTACTGCTTCCGATCCTAGCACCATCGCCGTCACCAATGGCCCAATGGGGACATTCAGCCACTGCACTTGTGCGGCGGCAATTCGCGCGCGCAACTTGCCCCAGCTCCATTGCTGGGTCTGACTTTCATTCGGTACCCGCAATTGGTCGCAGCGCATCCCCGCAAAGCCCCCCGATTGACTGAGATAATCGCGAAAACTAAATCCACCAGGGTTGGCATTTACTTCCGGTCGATACAAGGTGCCCGTAATCGACACCGCTACCCCAGGCTGTAAGCCCGTCACGCTCTGTAATGGCACTGTCACGTATACCCGACCACTTACCGCTCTACTCACGTCAGCAGGGCGCAATCGCTCGCCCTGGATCTCATTTAGCTGAGTGGCATTGAGCCAAAATTGACCATTTTGACTGCGGGTGACGCGGGGATAACTATCGACAATTCCTTGGACGGTGGTAAATTGCGTCGTACCGCGTTCGGCAGTAGCGGGGATATAGTTACTGATATCATTACTGGCAGGTTTGGGGACGCGTAACTCTAGATAAAAACTAGCACAGCCGACGATCGCGATCGTCGCTACCAAAAATTGCCAGTTGGGACTCTTTTTCCAAAATCTTGGCAGTAGCCACACTAGCGGAATTGCCACCACCAGCAGTCCCCATCGCACCCACGGATTGAAGGTAATGAGTAAACCAACGACGTAAGCCAGACAGAGGAAGATCGCAGCTTGGGTATTCCGCATCAGGCAGTTATCAGTGTGAAGTTATCGCCGATCGATATTACTCTATTATCTAGCAGCAGCGATCGACTCTATTTCAACTTTGTACTCCTCAACATGCAGAATCTAGATAGTACCGCTCGTCTCATATTGGTTGTCATGCCAAAGTATGCCATTCGACCCAGCTAAAACTTTAACTTTGGCAATAACTAGATAGTGAGGATTGAAATTTACGGGTGAAGAGGGACTCGAACCCCCGACCGACTACTTAGAAGGTAGTTGCTCTATCCAACTGAGCTATTCACCCACACTAGCCCCATATCCTAACACACTTTAATTAAAATTACAGCGATGTCAAGTGTTAAATCTATGAAAATACTGCCTTTTGGGCGATCGGTCGCATGGCGATCTCGGCAATATTACTCTAGGTAATTTGGGAAGATTTGAGATTAAATAATAATATATTTTTTATTGCCAAGATGTCAATCACCGATCCACGATTAGTAAATATTGAGATTGCTACCCTTCCTAATCGTGGAATACCAGGATTGAGGCTCACTTATCAAAATCGAAAATACGACCTCCTGCAAGCTTTTAGCACTCACAAGCTGGATGCAGCTCAACACCAATGGCAGCATCTCATGTCGTTAGATCGCATTTACAATCCGGCAGTAATAGATAGATATTTGCTAGTTGGGGAAGTTGGTTATTATTCATTATGGGCGTTAGATCGCGGCTCTGCTCAACCAGTGCAGCCAGCACAGCGAAACGATCTTCAGCGTGAGCCAAGGTTGGAATTACAACAGGCAAGCTTGTGGCTATTTCAAGAACTCTGGTTGCAGTGGCAAGACTTAGTAGGTGCCAGACAATTAACAGTATTTGCCGAAAATTTAGTTGCCCACACTCCACAGCTCCAATCTCGAACAGATGTCGATCGATTATTAGAGCTAGATCCACTGACTCCTACTAGATTACTAAAATGGACAGAGTTAGATTTCAAAACATTCGATCGACAACTGTATCACCTCACTCAACAAAAAATCGGTCATCAATTCGGAAAAAAAATTGCGATCGAGATTATCGAATCAATGCCAGAATTGCTGCGATCGAGCTTAGTAGACACCCTCGATATCTAGCGATCTTTAGATCCTAACGAGCTACTGAATCTGCCAACCCATACATCCCAACTAATGACTAAATACTCACCAGAAAAATTAAACAGCGATTGGCTCCGTGGGGAATTAGTAATTTATTGGGGGCTAGTTTGGTCGGCAATTGCCTTGATACTTTATCTAAACTTTAGCGTCGTCGAGCCAGCTACCGCACGTCCGAGTTGGTTTGTTTTGTCCACTATTAGCTTAGAAGAAATTGCCTTAATCATCTCTGGCTGGCTGTGTTGGCGAAATTGGCAGAGTGAATATATCGCTGGTGGCAAAGCAGTGTGGCTACTATTTGCGATCGCAATTGCGAGCTTTTTTGTAGGTAACTTATGGTTTGTGCTGTGGGAAGTAGCTTGGAAGTTAAACCCGGCTGCTTCTGCTGGCAATCCATTTTTTGTATTATTTTATCTGATTTTAATTGCTGGGGTCCGGTTGGCAATTCTCGATCGAGATGTTCGATTGGTACCGCAGCAATGGACGATCGTCGCTGGAGTAGTAGCGGTCGGTTTGACGCTCGGGTGTTGGTTGACGACGATCCCGGCTAGAGCTGAGC
>NZ_JANLWO010000217.1:0-12264 GCF_031364565.1 Chamaesiphon sp. OTE_20_metabat_361 | reverse complement strand
ACCTCAGCGCGATTTGGGTCGCTCCCAAGTTTGGGAGCGATTCGCGCACGCCTCTGTTCCCCGACGGTTTAGCGGCGTTTTTATGTCTAGGGTTCCCCCCGAATAAAAAAACGACAAGACAGCGAATCAGCGACGCGCTCATCACGGAGGTTCCCTCCAGGTCGAGCGCGTCAAGACAAGACAGAGGGGAGCCAGAGCCGGAGTGAGGGCGACGGGATTTCGGCTCGAATCATCCTCTAATAGTCATTATCGGCAACACATAGCCCTTTGCACTTAATTCCATTTGTCGCGGTACGGAGACAGTGAGGACAGAGCACTTTTTCGGCTGGTGGTGGCGTGGTACTTGCTGGTGGTGTCGGCTGTGGCGGCTGGTTCAATGTCAATATAAATTTGGACTAAGGATCGATACTCTCATTTTAAATATCGATCTTTAGTATAAATACCAGGATTGAGATCGGCAATTCCCCGCAGACCTAATTAGCGCATTCGATTATGAACATGCCAGTGGCGTGGATGTGGGTGGATAAAACCGGGCGAGGGCATTTATCAGTGCTAACGGCTTGGTAATCAGTAGATCTGGCTGTCTATCGATCAGAGCTGTGGGTGCATTGAAACCCCATCCGACAGCAACAACGCGGATGCCGATCGATCTAGCCGCTTGAATATCGCGAATTTCGTCACCGATATAGATCGCGTCGGATATAGAACAATGATACTGCTTGAGCAACTTCCCGATCGCTTTACCTTTACCAAAAGTAGACGCAGTATTGACGAAATCAAACAGATGTTCGATCTGATTTTGGCTTAAAAGCGACCTAATGTTTGCCTCGGCATTGGAACTAACAATTCCCAATCGATAACCCTGAGCTTTGAGGGTATTGAGGAGTTCGATCGCGCCGGGAAAAAATCTCACATTCCGCACTTCGCCAGGGAACTCTTCTTTAACGCGCTTGAGTAAAAAGGGCAGCTTCCACAGGGCAACTTTGGAAAGTTTGATAATTTCCCACGAGCTAAGATATTTGAGACTTGCTAATTGCTCATCACCAATCTGCGAATAACCGAATTCCGGTGCCAATCGGTTGCTGATTCGCATTAAGGCGCCCAATGTATCTGCTAGGGTACCATCAAAATCAAAAATGATGAGTTTAGAATTGTTAAGCATTTGTGAGAAGCCGATACCAGTTTTAAAATTGTAATCTAATTAACGTTCGATTGCGATCCCCAGATTGTGAAGATTTGCGCTGGCATTGCGTCGCCACATCGCTGGCTTTATTCTACGCAATGCTGAGGCTCTGAAGCTGCGATCCCACGCCTCATCGGCGAGCGATCCCAACTCGGTTAATGTGCGATCGAGATTACAGGGATCGGGCTGAAAATCTGCTATGTCGGTCGGCTGGGCAAATTTCTGATTCCACGGACAAACATCTTGACAAATATCACAACCTGCGACCCATCCTTGCAGATTATTCGCGATTTCCGGCGGTAAGATTTCGGCACGATTCTCGATCGTATGGTAAGCAATACATCGATTGGCATCGACTACAAAAGGTTGGGTAATTGCCCCAGTCGGACAAGCAGAAATACAGCGCGTACATGTGCCGCAGTGCTGGGTGTGGGGCTCGTTAGCAATCAGGGGAATATTAGTGACAATCTCACCTAAAAAGATCCAGGAGCCATATTGACGATTGATGACATTGCCGTTTTTCCCAATCCAGCCGATGCCCGCAGCTTGCGCCCAAAATTTATCTTGAATTGGCCCGGTATCGACGTAATAACGTGCTTCAACATTATCGAACGTTTCCGTCAACCAACTAGTGAGTTGCTTGAGTTTTTTGGTTAAGACTTTGTGATAGTCCCGCCCCCACGCATAACGCGCGATTTTGGCATGGTTGGGGCTGTCAGGACGTTGGTGGGGAGTGTAATAATTGAGTGCTACTGCGATAACGGTTTTAGCTGATGGCATCAGGCGATAAATATCCTGACGGCGGGCGTCAGACATCCACGCCATCTCAGCTTGATAGCCCAAGGCTAACCACTCTTGAAGGCGTTGGGCGGCGGTATTGGTGGTGTTGGGGTCAATAGCGGCGATCCCGACGGCATGGAAGCCAATTTCACGGGCACGATCTTTGACCTGTTGTGTGCGATCGTTCATGGATACAGATGTTGTGTGCCGAGCTAACCCAGGTTGCTGTCTTAAAATTATCACCGATGGCGATCGAGAACCGATCGACAGCAGCATAATTATTTAAAATAAGTGCGATTAGGTGACTGAATAGCCACTAAATTGACGCTTGAAGGGAGAATGAAAGCCCAGTACGATATCGGATGTCAGAACTCCTTTTTCGGTCAAGACTTGGGAGATCGTCTCTGTACCATTGTATTGAATCCAGATTTTGCCATCTTTAATATCAAAGTGTAGAATCATGCTAAAAATGCGTTGTTGCTCCTCCCAACCTACATATGCAAGTTGATAACGATCGTGTTCGGTATCACAAATAATTTCTGCTTCTACATCGTTAGAGTAGGTGTAAGGATGTGCTTGCTCGGTAAGAATTTGACGGATTATTTTTCGGTATTGTTGAAGCTTATTCATTGTTTGATTTCTGCTCCAACTTGTTGAATTCTAGCAGATCGGATCTTAACAGCGACAATTACAATTCATCCACACAACATAATGAAAGCCATTCACGAACATGTTGTTGCTGTTTGCCCCAAGCTGGTGTTAGTGATGACGGTAAACCAGACACGGCATCCAGTGTCGATCGAGAGATAATGAAAATATATATTATCGATTCTCACTACACTTGCTTATGAATCCGCTATTACAAGGTCAGGGATTGCCCCCATTTCCAGAAATCCAAACAGAGCAGGTCGTTCCCGACATTACCGCACTGCTGGCTGAAGCTAATGAAGAATTAACCAAGCTCGAAGCGAATATCGTCCCCACTTGGGCGGGATTAGTCGAACCACTCGATCGGATTGTCGAGCGGCTGTCCTGGGGGTGGAGTATCGTCGGACACCTAATGAGCGTCCAAAATAGTCCCGAACTGCGTGCCGCTCATGAAGAAATGCAGCCCCAGACAGTCCAGTTTTGGATGCGGTTGGGACAAAGCGCCCAGCTCTATCAGGGCTATAAAGCGATCGCCGCCAGTCCCGAATTCGCCAACTTCGATCCAGCCCAAAAACGGATTATCGAAGCCGCCATCCGCGATATGGAGCTATCTGGAGTAGGTCTGACTGGCGCACCGAAGGAACGATTCAATCAGATTCAGCTCGAACTAGCCGAGTTGTCCAATAAGTTTTCCAATAACGTCCTCGACGCGACTAAAGCCTATAGCCTCACCCTGACTAAACCTGAAGAAATCGCGGGACTCCCCGAAAGTCTGCTCGGACAAGCCGCGCAATCCGCCAGAGCCGCCGGAAATGAAGCCGCAACCCCCACAGATGGCCCCTGGGTAATCACCCTCGACGCGCCGAGTTACATGCCCTTCATGCAGCACAGCCAACGCCGAGACTTGCGGGAGCAAGTGTATAAAGCCCTCGTCAGTCGCGCTTCATCTGGGGAACAAGATAACCTCGGTAATATCGATCGCATTCTCGAACTCCGCCGCGAAATGGCAAACATCCTCGGGTTCGACAACTTTGCCGAACTCAGCCTCGCCAGTAAAATGGCACCCACTGTCGCCGCCGTCGAAAATCTGCTCGAATCCCTCCGCAGTGCCAGCTTTGAAGCCGCCAAACAGGATCTCGAAGATCTCCGCGCTTTTGCCATTTCTAAAGATGCCCCCGAAGCCAACGATCTCAAACACTGGGACATGGCCTACTGGTCGGAACGCCTGCGGGAAGCCAAATTTGACTTTAATGCTGAAGAATTACGCCCCTATTTCCCCTTAGAACAAGTGCTATCGGGCTTATTCAACCTCGCGCACAGTCTATTTGGCATTAATATTACCGCCGCCGACGGCCAAGCACCCGTCTGGAATCCCGACGTGCGCTACTTCCAAGTCGCCAACGAGCAAAATCAACCGATAGCCTTTTTCTACCTCGACCCCTACAGCCGTCCAGCCGAAAAACGCGGTGGTGCCTGGATGAATGATTGCATCAGCCGCTCCAAATTGACCGATAAAGATGGGTCGAAAGTACGTTTGCCAGTTGCATATCTAATCTGCAATCAAACGCCCCCAGTAGACGGCAAACCCAGTCTGATGACCTTCGGCGAAGTCGAAACCCTGTTCCACGAATTCGGGCACGGCTTACAGCACATGCTCACCACCGTCGATTATGTCGGTGCATCGGGGATTAGCAACGTCGAATGGGATGCGGTCGAATTACCTAGTCAATTTATGGAAAACTGGTGCTACCATCGCCCCACCCTACTGAGTCTGGGCAAACACTACGAAACTGGCGAACCATTACCCGAACACTACTATCAAAAACTCCTCGCCGCACGCACATTTATGAGCGGTAGTGGGATGCTCCGCCAAATCCACTTTAGCTGGCTGGATCTGGAAATCCACAGCCGCTTCCAACCAGGCGGCTCGGAAACCATTGCCGATGTCCGCAATCGCCTCGCCAAAATCAGTATGGTAATTCCCCCATTACCGGAAGACAATTTCCTCTGCTCCTTCGGACATATTTTCGCGGGCGGTTATGCAGCGGGCTACTATAGCTACAAGTGGGCGGAAGTCTTGAGTGCCGATGCGTTCGCCGCATTTGAAGATGCTGGGCTAGATGATGCGGACGCGATCGAGACGACCGGACGACGATTCCGCGATACAGTATTATCGCTGGGCGGTAGCCAGCACCCGATGGAGGTGTTTACAGCATTCCGGGGACGTGAGCCAGATCCAGCGGCGTTATTGCGTCACAATGGGTTAGTTGCTGCGAAGTAGGCTGGAAGCTCGCGAATTTGCGGTAGGGGCAATTTATGAATTGCCCCTATTTTTAGATATAAAATAGAGAATGAATTAATAGTAAAAAAAGCATTTTGACATCATGCTTACTTCGATCGAGCAAATCACTCAATTACTTCCGAAGGCTTCTGAATCAGTATTGCAAGAAATCTGGATGATTCTGAGTACTGCGACAAAAAATGAGGAATCCTCAGATCCAGAAAGCACTTCGATCGGAAATCACAGTGCTTTTTTGAATGGTTATGCGCCTGAAGATGAAGGGCTGTATGATGACTATTAAAGCTGGTGAATTTTGGTTGGCAGAAATTCAATATACAAATGGTACTGATGCTAAAAAGCGTCCGGTACTTATTTTATGGCTGGATTGACAAGATGCGATCGTTGCTCTTGTTACATCTGCCCCGCCTCGCACGAACACAGATGTTTTGTTAGACAGATGGGCAGAAAGTGGATTAAGAGTCGCTTCTACCGTTCGATTATCGAGATTAGATCGCTTAGAACAATTACTGTTTAATAAGAAAATTGGTCGGTTATCTGAAACTGATGCAATACAATTGAAAAAAGTTTGGTCGGAGTTTATTAAAGTGCAATTTTGACATTCTACTAGATTGAAGAGACGAATGGGTATCCTAGATCTGAGTAGTAAGTAGATTGAGGTTGGGTTGAAGAATTACACCCAACCTACACTCAAAAGATTTGGCTCGATCGATAATTTACTCAACAACCCAGCTTTTGAAGAGGTTGGGTTTCTACTTGTGCTAGCAAAGTTGTAGATTTATCCTCTAAGCTGCCTGAGAAGTGTCTCCAAAATTATCCCGAAAAGATGCTTGTACCTGCGCTGTAGGAACGATCGTCCAGCCCGATTGAAGCAATCTTTGACTGGTTGCCCAGCCTTTCGAGCCGCCGGGAATTGGATAATCCCGAACGTATAAACTTGGGAAAGCGGTATGGGGTTTCCAGGGATGATAAGGTTCTAATCTAAGATATAGAGTTAGTTTGCCTTTAGACGCAAATGAGGGAATCCAGCACAGTTGTCCGGCCATTTTAGTATCCTCCTATGTTTACATAGCCATCTTTTCGTCGATCGATATCGGTTGAGTAAATGTTTGAGACTTTGGGTCGATCGATTACCTCCGGTACGCTTTGCGATCGGATCGAAAAAACCTTATTCTCACTTTGCCAAAAATAAGCTTGACAAAAAGTAACGATCGCTACCAGATGTAACTTGAATAAGTTATTCAAGGATGAATTCCACAGCTTCAGCCAAATTTGAGACAATTTTATCGGGCTGGTAGTGTTCTAGTCGATCGCGATCGCGAATCCCAGATAGTACCCCAATTACTTTGATATGATGAGTTTTAGCGGCGATGATATCTGCCTCGGTATCGCCAATCATCCAGGTATTTGGATCGGGTTTCAATTCACTTAAAGCCTTCACCATTAATTGAGTTTTAGCTTGGACATCATCGTGTTTTATGTAGTCATTGGGTAAGCAGTAACGGTAATGTGGCAAGAAAAAGCGATCGAGATCGTATTGTTTGAAAGCTGGTTCGAGTTCGCAGGTACGCCGGAGTGTCATTACCAATAGTTCGCTGCCAGACGATTGAATCTTTTCGAGTGCAGCGATGGAGCCTGGTACGACTAAATCAAATGGTAGATATTGGATTTGATGGGCGTGGCGATCGCGTAGCTGTTTGAAGACTTCTGCCTGCTCTACTGTCAAGCCAGACTCGATCCCGAGTTGACGTTCGGGAATTAAAGCTTGTTTATACGCCCAAAATTTAGCTTTTGGGAAGATGTTTAGAATTTGATTGGGGAGTTTAACTTTCTCTAAGCAGAGTTGATAGACATGATAGTATCGATCGGACAAATCCATAATTGGCCCATCAAAGTCGGTGATAATTCGCATTATGGTAAATCTATAATATCAGTCGGCAGTTTAGAGCGTTGGTACCTACTCGACTAACTTAGATCGCTCGAACTTTAGAGCGGGTTTATCGTGGCGATTTCAGCAGTTTGGACGACCATTAATTCCTGAATTCCCAGATCGGCAAGATCCAATAACTCATTCATTTGCTGACGACTAAAACTCCCTGCTTCTGCGGTACCTTGCACTTCAATTAGTTCGCGATTATCGGTCATGACGACATTGAAATCGACATCGGCTGCGACATCTTCAGGATAATCCAGATCCAAAAACGCTTCCCCATCCAGCAATCCCACCGATACCGCCGCAACTTGGCGAACTAGTGGCGAGCGAGTCAGTTCGCCGCTCGCAATTAGCTTGTGGATGGCCTGTGCCAAAGCCACGTATCCGCCTGTTATTGCCGTCGTGCGGGTACCTGCATCTGCCTGAAGGACATCTGCGTCAATCAGGATCGTTTTCTCTCCTAGAAGGGCAAAATCGAGGGTCGATCGCAAACTCCGACCGATGAGCCGTTGGATTTCCTGGGTGCGTCCCGAGAGCTTGAGCGTCTCGCGCTCGTGGCGTTGGGGGGTAGCACCTGGCAACATTCGGTACTCTGCTGTCAGCCAACCCGTCCCCGTCCCCGCCAAAAACTTCGGCACCCCATCTTTAATGGTGACGGTGCAGAGTACCCGCGTATCGCCACAATGGGTCAACACCGAACTGGTGGCAAATTTAGTAAAGTTGCTCTCAAAGGTAACTGGTCGTAACTGATTCGATTTCCGGTGTTGACGCTGCATTTGAGAGTAATGGGTAAGGGGTAATAGGTAGATATCAGAGCATCAGATACTCATTAACTTTTGTATGCGGTTTAAATTTAGCTCTCGATCGAGCAACGCCACTCAATTCTACCCTCTACACTCTCCCCTCTATCCCATATCCCATATCCCATATCCCCTAAACTGCCCCTTGACCGATCGCATATTTGGTGTTTCACTGGATAAACGCTCGGCACGAAACGCTATATATTGTCTACTATAGACTGCCGAGCGGACAGGGATAGCCCACCAGGGCAGACCTTTTGAATAATGAAATGCGGCTCATTTGACGTTGAATATGATTGCACAACTAAATAGTCATCCAGAAAATACTACGATTACTCAGGACACTTTAGAACAAACTCAAACCGATCCACTTCATCACCAGATTGAGATTGTCGATACACCAGCCGATCGCTTTTGTACCGAAATCGTTGCTAATGCACTCCAGCTCGCTAGCACGGGACAAAGAGTTTTGATCGTGCAATTACTGAAGGGTGGGATTCGCCAAGGACACGATCGAGTGGTCAATCTCGCTCAAAATCTAGATTGGATTCGCTGTAATTTAATTCGGAATATCTCTATTGCCGACCTAAACGATCTAGAGTTACACAATTTCGAGCAGTTATGGAAACACGTTCGCAATTTAGCTCGAATTCCGCAGGGTGAATCGGCAACTTCCAGTGAATATACGCTGCTAATTTTAGATGACTTGAGTCTAGCGATCGACTTGAATTTGATTAGTATTGAAGCGGCGCTAAATTTTCTCACTAAGTTGCCCAAGGATCTCAAGCTGATCCTGACGGGGACGAATCCACATCCAGCCATCCTGGAGCTAGCCGGATAAATCGATCCGCTCCATTTAATAACAGACCCCCGATTTCTCCAAGAAATCGGGGGTCTGTTTGATATTCTGACAACAGTTGTAATTTACTAGTGCTTGACATAAATCTTGGGTACCCTTTATGGGTACCCTGGGTTTACGCTTTTACTAGATAAAAAGCATTGAACTTAACGGTAACTTTCACGATTCTCGCGATCGTCGGCTAGAGCGCGTCCGCGCGGGGCGGTGCGTCCGCGCTCGACTTTATCTTTGGCTTTAGTCGCACTGCGTTTGAGCGCGTCGAGACGGGACTCGTAGTGCTTGCGTTTGCTCTTTTTAGGAGTATCATCGGTCAGAGTTTTTAAGGCACTACCCAGGCTCTTGTAGGCATTGGGGAGGGTATAACCAAAGCGGGTTGCTAGGGCGATCGCTTTTTCATCAGCGTCGATCGCTTCTTTGAGGTGACGATCGCTATTATTGCGCGAGTAGAGTCGATATCCCGATACACCACAAAGTCCGAGCGCGAGGATTAATAATAAACCATCTTGCACCCATAACTCGCCAACAGCACCGCCCAAGCCGATCGCCAGAGCTGCCATTTCCCAGCCATCGCGGGAGATCGTATCGTTTTGGACTCTAGCGACTTCATGCCAAAATAACAGGTTGCGCTGATCGAGCGCCAGACGTTCCCATTTGACGAGATCGATCTGAATTTCTACTTGATCTTTCCCTAATTCTTCACTGCGAATTAGAGGGGGATTGACTTCGACTGTCGTTTCTACAGTCACCCAGCTTTGAAGTTCTGGTGGGAGCAGGCTTTTGAGCCGACGCAGTTCACTCATTTCAGCGCGAGCAGAGGCAGCAGAATAGGATGTCATAGTGATAGTCTCGATCGATCTTAGTTACTATTTTAGCGAATTCCCGGACGAGAATGAAAAAGTTTATCTGAGATTAGATTACATCTTTGTGCGATCTCGATCGCAGTGGATAGCAATTTTAGATGTCATCTTAGGTTTAACAGTTGGTGCAGCCTTTCAAAATTAGCAGTAAGAATCACGTCATCGCTAATTTTAGACATTCGCAAAATCCAAACCCCAGTAACCTTCCGATGAAATCTAACTTTTTAGGCACAATTTTCGCCCTTGCTTCCGTCATTAGTCTAATTGCTACCACTGCACGCGCTGACATTAGCACTAATAATATGCCCTCTCATCGACCAGCGATCGACACTGCCGCACAAGAAGAAGCCGACGAAACTCCCCAGGCTCCAGCGGTTAAGCGTCCATCTATCCCTGCACCTGTGATGAATAGTGTCGAAATAGAAACATTTAACCTCGTCAATAAATATCGTCAGTCTCGCAATTTACCACCATTAACGATGGATGCGGCGATCGTTGCTGAAGCCAAAGCCCATAGCGAGCGCATGGCTAGAGTCGGACAGATGAGCCACGATGGTTTTAACGAACGCGTGACATCGGTTTCTAAAACGATTATTTATCGTAAGGCTGCTGAGAATGTCGCTTACAATATGGGCTATGGTAAGCCCGATTTAGTTGCCGTCCAAGGTTGGATCGAAAGCCCCGGACACCAAAAAAATATGGTCGGCCCTTACGATCTTACTGGCATCGGCGTAGCTAAAAATGATAAGGGTGTCTATTACTTTACCCAAATTTTTATCCGTAAAGCTTACTATGTCGCTGATGCTGACTAAGTTAGGGGATAGGGAACAAGGGATGAAACTAGCGCTGAAAAAGATTAATTTTTTACTTTGGCAGCAGGTCTAATATTCTATGATGTAGATCGTGCCATCCTAACCATTACTCCATATGGAAGACTTTCAAATTTGCGATCGAGATTTAGATGCTGCGCTGACAGAGAAATATCTCCAGGCAGAATCGATCGCTGTCGATACTGAGACAATGGGATTGAACTATCATCGCGACAGGTTGTGTTTGGTACAATTATTTTCACCTGGTTTGCTGACGGTAATCCGGATTGCCAAAGGACAAACTACCGCGCCCAATCTTCAACAGGTGATGACGGCTACCAATGTTACTAAGGTTTTTCACTTCGCTAGATTCGATGTGGCGCAATTGCGTCACCGTTTGGGCATCGAAACTCAACCGATATTCTGTACCAAAATCGCTAGTAAACTAATCCGCACCTACTCAAGCCGTCACGGCTTGAAGGAATTAGTTTCGCAACTCGAAGGGGTAGATTTAGATAAATCTGCTCAAAGCTCGGATTGGGGTGATGCCGACAATCTCTCAGATGCACAACTCCGCTATGCTGCTAATGATGTCCGATATCTGATTAGTATGCGCCAGAAATTGATTACTAAATTGCAACGCGAAGATCGGTGGGAATTGGCACAGGATTGTTTTAAAGTTTTGCCGACGTTGGTTGCGCTGGATATATTACAGTATGAAGATATATTTTCTCATCATTAGAATTCTAAACCGAGCCGAAACCACAAACGATCGAGAGTGACTCCTGAATTTGCCGCCAATAGTTGGCTTCCAAAATTCCAACTAATCCCAGCACTCTTTGTCCATCAATAGAGCGAATTTGAGCAACATCTAAAAAGCGATCTCGATCGAGACCATTATTAGTACTAGCTAGCACGTTGACGACATAAGGTGCTTGTTTAGTACCCGGTCGAAATGGAATTACGATTGTGAGTTGACCATATTGATTCATAGTATCATTTTGTAGAATCAGACAGGAACGAGTTTTTTGAATCTCAGCCCCGATAGTTGGATCTAACTTCACCCACCGAATTTCACCACGTTGATAAGTTAATGTTCCATTAGGCATCGATTCCATCTCCAGCCAATCGATCCCATTCGGCTATTTCTGCCTGATATTCTGGATCTTGAATGTCTGCTTGCAGAGCCGCGATCGTTTCTTGCTCCAAAATCTTCCGTCGTTCTTGAGTAATCAGCGAGTTGAGATAATCACTCCGATTACCCTGCGCTTGTCGATCGATAAAAGATAATAACTCTCGATCGAGCGTAATCGCGATTTTTTGTTTCATTATCTTACCTTGCATGAATATGATAATATTATCATACCACAATAATTAAAGCAAATAATCGATCGCATCACAATGCTACCAATCTTCGTGCGCCAAGCAAATTTAGACGATCTTTCGACAGTTTCAGATATATTAGCTGAAGCTGCGGCATGGCTCGATCGCGAAAATATGACGTTGTGGCAACAGGAACATATATCTTTATCAGTCATTCAGCAAGACATCGAACAGGGTTTATTTTACATCGCCTGTTGCGGGGATATTGCGGCTGGTGTCGTCATATTTCAAACCGAAGATTTAGTATTTTGGCCGGATATTATCCAGACAGATTCGACATTTTTACATCGATTGGCAGTGCGCAGGAGCTTTGCAGGTGGCTCGGTTTCAACTCAAATATTTCAGTGGGCGATCGATCGTACTAGAGAATTAGGTAGACATTTTGTGAGATTAGATTGTGTTGCCGATCGTCCGCGTTTACGTTCAGTATATGAGAACTTTGGCTTCAAACATCATAGCGATCGGCAAGTTGGAGCATATTTTGTGGCACGATATGAATATGAGATTTGCGATCGGATAAATTAATGGCTCAATATAAACACGACCGATTCTTTAAATTTTACCTGCGTTCCTTATATCAGTCCAAAGGTGAGACACTCCAGAATATTCAAGTTAGAAATGATGAAGATCTAGAAATAGACTTTATGTTTGTCGCTCAGTCGGATAAGTTTGGCTGGCAGCAGGAAGATTTAGGCTTATTTGATGCCCTGATG
>NZ_JANLWO010000155.1:0-9037 GCF_031364565.1 Chamaesiphon sp. OTE_20_metabat_361 | reverse complement strand
GGTTGGCAGATACCTATCGTTTATTTTTACAGAGGCAAATATGGCAAAACGCCGCAACCTGAAGAAGGAAAAGGCGGAGCGTAATCAAGCATACGCTCGTAAATTTAGAAAACGCCCCACTGGCGGACGGATGTTCAAATCAAGATTCCGCCCTCAATCTAATGGCACTTCGGCTGAGGAAGATAACGAAGACACCTCCGCAGCAGCAACCTAAATAGGGGGTAGCGACCCAAATCGCGCTGTAGGCGAAGACGTGTCGCTAGACGGTTCCCTCATGCTAAGCGTTTGGTTCAAGACAGCGGCTCGCATAATCCGGGAGATTCCCTCCCGGATTATGCGAGACAAGACAGCGCACCAAGCAGCGAATCAAGACAGGGAGTAGAGGGTAGGAAAGATCGAATTTTCTGAACCTCTATCCTCTACCGAATCTACTCACTCATTTTATTATTAGCTCGATCGAGTGCTTGACGAACTTGCTCGAATCCAGTGCCACCATAGCTATTGCGCGCAGCGACTACCTGTTTGGGATCGATCGCGGCATAGATATCGTTCTCAAATGCTGGATGTAGTTCTTGCCACTCTGCCAAGCTGAGATCCTTGAGCAGTTTATCCTGGCTCAAGCAGGTTTTAACTACTTTGCCCACCAAATTATAAGCTTCACGGAACGGTACTCCTTTGGCAGCTAAATAGTCAGCGACATCGGTAGCGTTGGCAAAATCGGATGCTACGGCGGCGGCTAATCGGGCGGGGCGAAATTCAATCCCTTCACGCATCAAGATTGTCATCGCCTCCAGACAAGCTCGGACCGTCTCGACCGCATCAAATAAAGCTTCTTTATCTTCTTGTAAGTCCTTATTATAGGCTAGCGGTAGACCTTTCATCATGACCAGCATGGCTTGGAGATGCCCGAACACGCGTCCGGTTTTACCCCGCACTAGTTCGGGCACATCCGGGTTCTTTTTTTGCGGCATGATGCTCGAACCCGTCGCACACCGATCGGTCAAACTGACAAATCGAAATTCTTCTGAAGCCCAGATAATCACCTCTTCAGCCAAACGACTTAAATGTACCATAATTAGGCTAGCAGCTCCGAGGAATTCGATCGCAAAATCGCGATCGCTCACCCCATCCAAACTGTTGCCATAGATATCGTCGAAACCGAGCAATTGGGCGGTGTAGGCGCGATCGATCGGGAAAGTCGTCCCCGCCAGCGCCCCACAGCCTAACGGTGAAATATTCGTCCGCTTGTAAACATCGCCCAGTCGCTCCCAATCCCGCTGTGCCATCTGGAAATAAGCCAGCAAGTGATGAGCTAAACTCAACGGCTGAGCGCGCTGGAGGTGCGTGTAGCCAGGAATTAGCGTCTCGACATGCAGCTCCGCCAAAGTGACTAATACTTGCTGAAATTCCCGCAATTGTGCTTGAATTTGACCGATCCGATCGCGCAAGTATAACCTGGTATCGGTACCGACTTGATCGTTACGCGAACGGGCGGTATGAAGCTTTTTGCCAACATCGCCGACAATTTCTGTCAGTCGGCGTTCTACCGCAAAATGCACGTCTTCAGCATCGACACCAGGTTGGAAACTACCCGCCCGATATTCCGTGCGAATTTGTTCTAATCCTGCTACCAGCTCTGCCCCCTCTGTCGGGCTGATAATCCCAGTGTGGGCGAGCATTTTGGCATGAGCGCAGGAACCAGTGAGATCGTATTCGATCAGTTCGAGATCGAAGCCAATGCTAGCATTAAATTTGGCGATCGCTGGATGTAAAGTACCTTCAAAGCGATCGCTCCAAGTCTGTTGTGGTCGATCCATAGCAAGAACAGGGGCTACAGGCTCCTGAGTTAAGGGTTGGGCACGATCGGTAACTACCCCTCAGTCATGCTCTAGCAGATAGCCAGAACGTTCGTTAGTTACTAGTCACTATTTCCACGCTATCATGTGAATGTCATGTCCAACATAGTAAACTTTACTCAAATACCCACATGTCTATCCAACAAACTACAATCAAAGCTAGCACCTTGCTCACTGCGTTGTGCCTGAGTGCTGCACTAGCGATTACTGGCTGTACAGGCGACAAAAAAGCTGAGACTACAACTAGTACAACTACTACAGAGACTACTCCAGCAACCACTCCAGCAACTGCGCCCGCAACCACTCCAGCTACTACTCCAGCAACTGGCGCAGCAGCACCGACAACTGGTGCGGCTACTGCTCTGTCAGCTACTGAAAAAACTCAGTTAACTGCGGCGAGAACTGCTCTAGTCATGACTAATAGTGCTGTCAAAGGCGGCGACATGGCGAAGGTTAAAACGCAATTTGAAAAATTCAGTGGTTTACTTCCAGCGGTAGAGCCAATCCTCAAAGCCAAAGCCGGAGCTAGCTATCCTGCAATTACTAGTGGTCTTGCTGAAGTCAAAACAGCAATGACTGGTGACAAGCTCGATGCAGTGAAAGCTCAAGCAGGCTTGAATTCGGCAATTAAAGCGATGACTACGGTAATTGAAAAAAAATAGAGCAAACATCATTTTCATAGTTATCGGTTATCAGTCCTAACTTTGCTCGCTCACACTCCCTGCAAAGGGGCAAGACTGACATTAACTCGAACACTTGGCTAATCGATCGGGATGGAGATCCCAATTTAGTCGGAGGTGTTATAGTAAGATTAACCTCAGTTGTTGACACAGGATATATAATGGCTGCGACAAATGGATCTAAACATCAGACGATCGTTCGTCCGCTGCAATATCGAGATATTGACGCGATCGCTAGCTTATGTCAACAAGCAACAATTCCCGACCCAGCCGTAAAAATTCAAATCGCGCAAATGCTCAAACGGATGAGCCGATGGTATGCGCCTTTTCAATTTCTCAATATTATTCCGACACCAAGTATTACCGATCGAGCGCTGTTAGTCGCTGAGTGCGGACAGCAGGTACGCGGAGCGATCGGCGTGTCGCCATTCAATCGGACGCGAAGCACTTGGCATGTAGAATGGGTGTCGATCGACGATCGAGCCACCAACCCGGCAGAAGTGACGGGTAAAAGTGATATCGGCTCTCAACTATTGCGCTATTGCTTCGAGCATATCGTCGATGCAAGTACTTGGGTACTCGAAGTCGATGTCAATGATAGTGCAGCGCTGGCGCTATATCGCCAAAATGGATTTCAGCCGCTAGCACACCTGACATATTGGGAGATCGCCCCCCAATTGCTACAGGAACTCGCCCAGCGCGAACCAGATTTACCCAATTTACTGCCAGTCCGCAACACGGATGCTCAACTGATTTATCAGTTAGATACAGTATCCATGCCGCCCCTGCTGCGGCAAGTTTTCGATCGACAAATCCATGACTTCAAAACCAACCTCGTCCAAACAATGGTTGGTAAAGTTAAAGAATGGTTTCAACAAAAGCAATCTGTCAGCAATTACGTCTTTGAAACCCAACGCAAAGCTGCAATCGGCTATTATCGGTTATCCTTAAACCAAGATCGGCAATCCTCCGGCAGTGACGAACCTCAAACCCACCAAGCGGAATTAACCGTACATCCGGCTTACACTTGGCTCTATCCCGAACTGATGGCGCAACTGGCAAGATCTTGTCAGTATCTGCCCACACAGCCACTCCAGTTGATTTCGGCTGACTATCAACCCGAACGCGAAGAGTACTTCCAACAAATCGGTGCCGAACGTGTCAAGCATAGTTTATTGATGTCTCGCTCGGTTTGGCATAAGCTCCGCGAAGCCAAACATTTGTCTTTGGAAAATCTCCAAATTGCCGAAATGCTCCAAAGTCTCCAGCCATCTCGTCAACCATTACCCAATCGAATCGATAAAAACGATCCTGAAGATCTATCCTAAAGGTCGATCGGTGGGATTGGTTACAATACCTAGCGAGTATAGAAATGACGGCCAATAGCCGATCGACCGATCTAGCCACCAAGCTGATAGAATAGAAACTAACTAAGTAACCAGATAAGGCGATCGCGATGGTTGCACTGCTGTATTTAAGATCGAAATTATGATAGTTGCACTGCTATATTTGGCTTTGAGTGGCGCTTACCTGTTGGTCTTCCCAGGAGCCTTGTACCTATACCTCAAACAACGTTGGTATGTAGCTAGCTCGATCGAGCGCGTAGTTATGTATTTCTTGGTATTTTTCTTTTTCCCAGGCTTGTTATTAATGTCGCCATTTCTCAATTTTCGTCCCAAACGCCGCACGATCGAGGCATAAATTTAGCTGATGCGGAGAATTGATGTCATTATTATTGGGATCGTCGTATTTGCGATTGGCGGTGCTGGGTATCTAGGATTAAAGCTGGCGGGAGTAGACAACATCAACGCTGGCATTTGGAGTCAGCTAGTATTAGTTGTCATCATTCTCGGGTGGTCGTTTAGCTACGTTTTTCGAGTGGCGACTAAAAGTATGACTTATACTCAACAGCTTAAAGACTACGAAGAAGCCGTACTGCAAAAGCGGTTAGACGAACTCACTCCCGAAGAGTTAGCCAAAATTCAAGCCGAGATCGAACGAGAACGGAAGAGTGCCTAATTCTCGATCGACGATTTGATATTTTTCATGACCGTCATTGATGATTTGGTTTCCAAGTTAGGCGGTATGGATCTACATACAATTATTTGAAGATAGACTGAAACCTAGATGTTGGGCAGTGCCCACCCTACAATTTTCATGTGTAATGGATGGTGGGCACTGCCAACTCTACAATTTTTTCATGTAATGGTGCGTTACGCTACGCGATAACACACCCTACAGACCATTCCTCTTACCTCTTACCCCCTACCTATACCCTCTACCCCCTAACTTAGATGCTTTCCGTTTCCAGTTGCTTTGAGTCTTTACGCGATCGCGGACAGTGTGCTTTGATTCCCTTTATCACTGCTGGCGATCCTGACTTAGCAACCACGGCGCAAGCACTCAAGATATTGGATGGAGCAGGTGCAGACTTAATCGAGCTAGGAGTGCCGTATTCCGATCCGTTAGCAGATGGCCCGGTAATTCAGGCGGCAGCGACGAGGGCATTGGCGCAGGGGATTAAGTTACATGATGTCATCGACATGGTAGCAAAGGTCAGCCCTGAGCTAAAAGCACCGATTATTTTATTTACTTATTACAACCCCATCCTCAATCTGGGCATTCGTCCCTTCCTGAGCAAAATTGCGGCAGCGGGAGTTAAAGGTTTGGTAGTGCCAGATTTACCGCTAGAGGAGGCGGAAGAGTTGTTGGTACCTGCGGCAGAAATCGGGATTGAAGTTATCCTGTTAGTGGCACCAACTAGCTCCCAGGAGCGGATTGTGGCGATCGCGGCTAAGTCGCAAGGCTTTATTTATTTGGTTAGCGTTACGGGTGTAACTGGCGTCAGGTCTGGGTTAGAAGATCGCGTCGGCGAGATTTTGGCTAACCTGCGGCAGGTGACAGATAAACCGATCGCGATTGGCTTTGGGATCTCTGCACCAGAACACGCTCAACAGGTGCGAAAATGGGGCGCAGACGGGGTAATTGTCGGCAGTGCCATGGTTAAACGTTTAGCAACGGGAGTGCCCGCTGAAGGGCTAAAATCGCTTGAGGAGTTCTGTCAGAGTTTGAAAGCAGCGATTGTTTAGCCCCAAACCAGAGCTAAGAGATCCGATCGATCTCAAATCGGGATGATGTCTAATTTATACTTATGTTACGGATCGATCGGTTCGATCGAGTTGGATCCGGTCGAGTTCGTTAAGATTAAGAAACAAATCTTATCACTAGGCACCGATGCTCGACTTAAATAGTATTGCCGAATTTTCTCGATGTCATTGTATCGGCATTTGCGCCTTTTTAGTCCCCGCTAATCTCGGCTTGGCTAATGCGACAATTTTATTGACCGCCTTCAATCGCTCGCCACAGCTCATCGCTAATGTTGCGCGGATCTCGATCGTCCCGGCACTGATTTTATTACTGCATGTAGCGACATGGTGGTCGATTGGTGTAGTTATGCTGCCGACCTTTATTTTACCGACTTTAGCAATTATTTGTTTGGCAACTCAGGCTTATGTCGTGTCAAATCCCAATCGGACGCGGCGGTTGCTACAGATTATCTCAAAATTTTCAAGTGCTAAATATCGGCAATTTGTTGCTAATTAATTGCTAAAAATGGCCGCTCAATTTTGCATTCGATCGTCACTTAGAGTTATCTAACCATGCCAGCTTGACAGGAGCGAAATCGACTGTTAGTCAAGGGTTTAATCTCTGTGTTAACGATCTCAGTGTCATTAGCGATCGCGACATAGTTGTCGATACAAATGAGATTAATTTTCGATAGGTGGAATGGATGCAGATTGACTTTTTTTAGGAAGGTCGATCGCGATCGTTGTGATGAGAGCAAATATGAGGAAAGCTTGCTAAAATCGGTTTGACGATCTATTATTTTCACTCAGACAACTTACCATTACTCAAGCCTGCAAATCATGCTCAAACGTCGTTCCTTTCTCGGCTATTTTAGTATCGGTTGGTTGACTGCTTGTTTTCCTGTCGTTCTAGCGGCTTGTGCGCCTAACAAAGCGGACACTCAAGCTACAAAGCAGACCGATTCTCCAGTTTCAGATGATAAAAGTGCGAGCGCTAAAACGACTGAAGGCTTTAAAGTTGTCGGTTCGACTGCACAATTAGAAAAAATGGGATCTTTGCAGATCGCCGGAGTTGCCGTAGCCAGAGATCCAGCCAATTCCAAAAAACTAGTTGCGGTCAATTCTAAATGTACCCATACTGGTTGCGAAGTTAAATGGTTAGCTGGCGAGAAAAGGTATCGTTGCCCGTGTCATGATGCCGAATTTGCCGCCGATGGGAAAGTATTAAACGGCCCTGCACCTAGCCCATTAGCAACCTATCCAGTCAAAGTTGTCGGTACTCAAGTCCTGGTTAAAGTTTAGATGACTTTTCAAACGGCAAGACCATATACATTGTTATCGATCGCGGCAGCATTGATGACGATCGGTTTAAAAACTGGTGCTTATTTTCTGACTGGCTCGGTCGGATTGCTTTCGGATGCGATGGAGTCGGGAATCAATCTGGTGGCGGCATTAGCAGCCTTTTGGGCGCTCTCTTTCGCCGCTACTCCCGCCGATGAAGATCATCCCTTCGGGCATAATAAGGCTGAATATTTTTCTAGCGGACTAGAGAGTATTTTAATTGTAATTGCCGCGATCGGGATTGGGGTGGTGGCTTGGGGTAGACTATTTTCACCACAACCGCTCGAACAGTTGGGGATCGGGCTGATTTTATCCCTAATTGCCACCGTTATTAATGGCGCGGTCGCTTGGGTGCTGCTGCGGGCGGGGCGGCGACTAAGATCGATTACGCTGCGGGCGGATGCCCACCATTTACTCACCGATGTCTGGACTTCAGTAGGCATTATGGCGGGAATCTTTTTAGTCAAGCTGACTGGCTGGCTGATTCTCGATCCGATTATTGCTTTACTGGTGGCTGTGAGTATTCTGGGATCGGGAATCCAGTTGCTGCGCGAGACTGGTGCAGGGCTGCTAGATACCGCAATGCCAGTCGCCGAGCGCGATACGATCGCCCATATTTTTAGTACTTACGAGCAGCAAGGGATTCAGTTTCACGCCCTCAGAACGCGGGTAGCTGGTTCGCGGGGGTTTGTCACATTTCATCTGCTGTTACCAGGAGACTGGACGATTCAACGCGGGCACGATCTCTGCGAAGAAGTCGAACAACAGATCGTTGATGCTTTGCCCGGTACTAATGTCGTCGCCCACATGGAACCGCTCGAAGATCCCAAATCATGGGCAGATTTGGAACTCGATCGAACTTTATCATCCTAATCCGAATATACTCGATCGGATGTGGCGATCGTTGGTAGTGAAGGGTTGTTCGCAGTTGATGGCTCGATCGATAACGCTAAATTACTATTTATTAATAACAATCCAGTCCAGACTATGTGGTGAATTTTGGGCATTTAAATACCTAGAGCATCGCCAGTTTTTAAAAACTTACCAGATTCAGCCAGCGGAATGCGAGTATTGACTGCCAATCGATAAAAGTGATTGAATCTGGATCTATTAACTCCCGCTGGTAGCGTTTGTTGGCGTTGGTGGGTAAAAATCTGCTGAAATTTGGGGCTAACATCACCAGTTACAGAATTACGAGTCGGCACGATACAACGTTGACAGGGGTTAATGCCGTGGAACTGCACATCTCCTAACTGGAAATCGATCGTTTCCCCAGGCGCACCAAATAATCGATCTTCCCAAAAAGCCGGAACGCCATCCAGTTCCAAATTAGTTCTAAATCTGCGGCGGACTTCTGCTAGATCTAAGCCAGGAAACCACTCACAAATCTTCTCCAAGGTCGCCGTACTGACAATTGTAGGGCCGTAAGCATCTAGATCGTCGGGAAACCCGACAGCGGCATTTTCAATGAGTTGAACTGGAAATCCAAAAAACTCACTCAACCACCTCGCTAGTTGGGTAAGTTCGGTAGTCAGACAGAATGTGTAACTGGTATTCTCATCCCTAATTTGGAGCGCGATCGTCGATCGATCTTCAGTAAAATTAAATTGAGAGCGTAATTGCTGAATTTTAGCCGTCCGTTTGGCATTAACAACTGTACCACTCTCATCAACGATCGCCCACCGCCGATCGAATTCTAGCGCACCACCTACTGAGATTTTCGATCGAGTCACTATCAGCCCATCAAGGGATTTGATTGGATAAATAACTATCTGCGCTAATGTCGGTTGAATATCAGCATTCATACGCTTAATGGGTAAATAACGATCGACAACTACTATTATCGATCGCAATTGACGACATAACTAGAGCGATTGCTGTGTTAGCATACGACTAGTAATTAGAAATTGTGAGTATAAATTTAGCTAGAGATTAAGCACAAATAGAAGACAAACCGTTATCTTCAGTCATTGGGGACAGGGTGAGACACCCACCACATCTTTGATGTCTTCTGCTTAGTCCGAGCTGTTTGCATGTGGATTCAATACGCTTTATTTAGCTCATTCTTATGGGC
>NZ_JANLWO010000152.1:0-2624 GCF_031364565.1 Chamaesiphon sp. OTE_20_metabat_361 | reverse complement strand
ATTTGACAAATTCCAGCTTCCCCAAGCTGCACAGACCCTTTTAGCTTTACAATGGCTGGACTTTTTACTACCACCAAATCAACTCTCCTTCTTTGCTTGGGTCGCATTATTCAGGGGCTATCAAGCAGGGGCATTTTACCCAACTCAGCATTTTGAAGATGTAATTAATTCGTTGGTTAAAGTCATCGAATCGCATGGAGGAGAAGTACTGCTAAACCATGAAGTCACAAATTTTAGACTCACAGATAAAACGGTGACGGGAGTTGAGGCGATGGATCTCACCACCCATCAAACCGCTGAATTTACGGGCGATACGGTGATTTGCAATATCGATCCTCAACGAGCCGCGAAGATGATTGGTGAGGAAAAGTTCTCCCAAAAGGTGCGCCGAAAACTCGACTATGAATATTCGGCATCCAACTACATGGCGTATTGTGTTGTCAAAGATCTCGACCTCCGCGACTATGGGTTTGGCAAGTGGAATCTGTCGCATACAGGACATGAAGATCTGAATGAAGCCTTCGCGCAAATGTACGATCGTCATGACTTTTCTAATCCAAGTTTTGCCATCACCACACCCACTTTGATGACAACAGCGAGTCGGGATTGCCCAGAGGATTGCCAGATTGTCGAATTCCTCACCGTCGCTAACTATGACTACTTTAAGCAATTGCGGGAGAGCGATCCCAAAGCTTACAGGCAGAAAAAGCAAGAGATTTTAGACTCGATCCTCGATGTTGTGGAAAAACACTATGTACCGAATTTCAGGCAGCATTTGGTCTTCGATATTACGGGCAGCCCGACTACCAACGAACGCTATTGCTGGTGCCCAGAAGGGAATTCTTATGGTTCCATTCTAACCCCCCGCAATGTGGGGCTAGGACGACTGAATCACGAAACTTCTCTCAACCAGTTCTATTTTTGCAATGCCTCATCTGGCTATCCAGGCTTTGCTGGCACAGTTTGGACGGGGGCAATACTGTATCAACGATTGTCTGGTGACGTGTTTTTAGACGACTAAATAGACGATCGCGCATTACTTACATTCATCAATTTAGGAGTCAACTATGAGAATCGCTGTGATTGGAAGTGGAGCCAGTGGCATGGCTACAGCCTATCTACTCGATAAACAGGGGCATCATGTCACCGTGTTTGAACGACAGCCCATCCTCGGCGGACACATTCGGACACTGAACAAGAACGTCAAACCCAATCAGTCCGCTTGCGATGAGGTATTGGAAGGTGGAGTGCTCGAATTTCCAACTGTGTTTTACAACTTTATCGCGCTGATGCAAGAGCTAGATGTGGAAGTAGAACCCGTCAATATTGGTTCGGCGATGTTTCTCAAAGATGGCAGTCACTTTCTATCGGCAGTAACGATCGAAAAGAACTTCGCAGGTATCCACGGGCTAATCGAAAAGTTACGCCTCGATGCCATCTATGCCCGTTCCGTTGGATTGTGGTTGAGAACGCAATTTGCTAACTTGCCAGATCTCGCCAATCGGCCGCTATCGGCATACTTAAACGGCTTTGAGATCCGCGACACTTGGCTGAAGCTGGTGGTGATGTATAGCTATTCGATCCCATTTGAACTGATTGATGATTTTCCAGCAGAGTTGGCGATTCCTACTTTGCGCGACTATCTGGCGGTCAACTGGGTCAGGGTTAAGGGTGGCGTTTATACTTACATTGAAAAAATCCTGGAGCGATTTAAGGGTGAGATCGTGCTGAATGTCGAGATCGATCGAATTGTCCGAAGTCCTGATGGTGTCAAAATCATGCGCTCTACAGGTGAAATTCAGGAGTTCGATAAAGTGGTGTTCGCTACGCCCCCCGACCGAGTGATGGCGTTATTAGCCGACCCGACGGAGGCTGAAACTAGACGATTTTCCGCCTGGAAAGCCAACTATGCGAAGACTATCGTTCATCGAGATACCTCCATCTACGCCCGTCATGGTATTACCCAACCCTCAGAATTTGATTTCTTCCAAAAGCCAGACGGTCGCTGGGGCTATAATGGCTGCTTGAATCAGCTTTGTGGGATCACAACGCCACAGCATAATTTTTTATCGTTCCAACTAGAGGAGTTAATTGCACCCGATCGGATTATTCACACTGAGGAACACCATACCCCAATGTATACCATTGAATCTTTTCGATATCGGGATGAAGTAGTTGCTACTAATGGAGAGAATAATACTTACCATGCGGGAGCTTATCTGGGGGATGGCTTGCATGAAGGAGCGATCGCCTCTGCTTTTCGAGTCGCTCAACTGGTCGGTTCAGCCTTAGTTCTATCCCATTGATTAAATCGATCGTGAATAATAAATAAGGTGGACATTTGCCCACCTTATTAGTTATTTTAGTTTAGCTAAAGCCTAATTATTAGCGTCAAACTCACGAAAGGTCTGATAAAATTCATTCTGTTCATAGAGATGGCATTTATCGGTAATATCTTTCATCATTTCCCAGGTGAACTTACGTTCTTTGATATATTCACCCCATTGACTCTTGATAATCGCATGGGCTTCACGCAGGCGGTAGGAAGGAATGGCAGTGGAAACGTGATGCGGTACATGAACATTGATGTCATGGCAGAGAAACTCAACCCACGCTGGGTAGTC
>NZ_JANLWO010000144.1:0-2250 GCF_031364565.1 Chamaesiphon sp. OTE_20_metabat_361 | reverse complement strand
GTGAATATCCCAAGGTGCTGCTGGCAGAAGCTAAATACAATACCAGCCAGGAATTTTATCTGGCGATCGTGATCGACAGATTGTCTTGTCGTCCGGTGCTGCTGGGTTCTACAGACGGCGGGATGAATATTAATGCCATTTTGAATCAAATTCAGCAAGTCGTCGTCTACGATGAGTTTTCCTCATTTTACGCGCGGCGGCTGGCGCTCAAAATGGGACTTCAGGGCGATCTGATGCTGGCGGTGAGCGAGATTATCGAGAAGATGTATATCTTGATGCGATCGCAAGATCTCGACTTGGTAGAAATCAATCCCTTGGGGATCGATCGCAATGGCGCGGTGATGGCACTTGATGGCAAAGTGAGTGTTAACCATTATGCTGTAGGGAGACATCCCAATCTCAAGCCGTGGCAAGTTGTCGATGTCGCCCGCAATCGATTGGGGACACTATCGCCATTATTTACCAGTGCGGGGAATATCAGCATCCTCTGTAGTGGCAATGGCTTGGCGCTAGCGATGCTGGATGGCATCGCTCAAGGTGACGGTCGAGTGGCGCAATGTATCGTCGTCGATCCGACTTGTACTCAAGAAATTCAGATCGCCCTCGATCGCATTGGTGTAAATGCTACTACTAGCCAGCCTCCAGATGAGGCACCTGTTGTCAATGTTTTATTGATTGATTTTGTCGGGAGTGAGATCGATGCTTGTCAACAAGTCATCCAATATTTTCCCCATTTTCAGCACCTGACAACAATCTGGCGAGTTTTGGAGCACGATCGCGACAGGCTTGCGGGTCTGTTGCCATTATCGATTAAACTTGTGACCAATTTCGATCGGGCGATCGCTCAGACGTTGGCAATTGCAAAACAGTGAATTAGGCTTTAGGCTTTAGGCTTTAGGAAGAAATGTTTGAGTGAATATCGCGCTCGCAGTTACCTCTTACCTCTTACCTCTTACCTCTTACCTCTTACCTCTTACCCATCTCCCATCTACCATCCCCCATCTAAATGACCATCGATCTGCAACTAGATAGCCGCGTTTTAATTCAAGGCATCGATAACCCGCTGGCGCTGGCAGCAATCGGTCGGATGCAAACTTACGGTACCAAAATCGCGGGGATTGTGAGTGCGGGACAGGGAGGGCAAAAGCTGGGCGATTTGCCGATGTTTGACTTGGTAGAGCAGGCTCAATCAGTATTAGGGCCGATCGAGACTAGCTTAATTTTTGTATCTGCTTATCAGGTACTCGATGCCGCGCTCGAAGCGATTGCTGCTGGGATTCCCCAACTAATTGTGATTACTAGGGGTGTTCCGCCGCTGGATATGATTCGACTCTTACGGCAAGCGAGTATTACCAATACACTGGTTCTCGGTACTGGCAGCGCAGGGATTATCATTCCCGATCGATTATTGCTGGGTATTTATCAGCCGCAATTATTTAGCCCTGGTAAAGTGGCAATTATCAGCCGCAATCAGAGCTTAACTGCTGAAATTGCGAGCGAATTAAATCAGGCAAACTTAGGTCAATCGATCGTCATTCATATCGGTAGCGATCCGCTGGTTGGCTCCTCCTGTCGCCTGTGGCTGGAGTGGCTTCAGTCTGACCCGCTCACCGAATCGATCGTCCTTGTCGGCGATATTTGCTGGGATTCTGAAGCAGCTACAGCAGCTTATCTGCTGGCACAACAGGGTAAACCTGTCGTTGCCTATTTAGCGGGGATTCATGCCAATACACCACACCCGCTCACCGATGCGGCGATCGTCCTGAGCCATACACTTTCCAAGCCGATTCACAATGCCGATACGATCCAACAACGGATCGAGACTTACAAACGCGCCAAAATTCCCGTTGCCAAAAAGATCGGCCAAATTCCCAGTTTGTTGAAAAAGTTAGCACAGAAAGCGTGACAACTGAGTGGATAGTGGCTAGTGAATAGTGGATAGCGCTCGATCGCACTTAAACTGAGTATGCTAAGTAGCTAGGCGAAATTAAATGTAAAATGCCAGCCCTTTGCCCTCACCCCCAACCCCTCTGTCTTGTCGTTGCTTGGTTGATTTTCATGGTCGGGAAACCCGACCGAAAATCAATCCGCTTTTTTATTCGGGGGGAACCCTAGACATAAAAACGCCGCTCCCAAGCTTGGGAGCGATTCGCGCACGCCTTTGTTCCCCGACGGTTCAGCGAATCAGCGACGCGCTCATCACGGAGGTTCCCTCCAGGTCGAGCGCGTCAAGACAAGACAGAGGGGAGC
>NZ_JANLWO010000129.1:0-4904 GCF_031364565.1 Chamaesiphon sp. OTE_20_metabat_361 | reverse complement strand
TGGCGAGTATCGAGTTTACTCGCGATCGTCGTCTATTTACAAATCGGATCTTCAGCCATCAGTTTTGTGGCTTCTTTTATCGGTCAATGCTTAGTCGCGATCTCCCTGTGGTTTTGGGCAGATATCAATGACGAAATCAGCGATCTACCACCTAGTCCACTCAAACTCGGATTTCTCGGCTGGCGCTGGGCAACAACGATCTACTGCGCCCTCAGCGCGATCGCCCTCATCCCGTTTTTATCGTGTAGCTTTGTTGGTACCTCTAGCGACTACTGTCAAGCCTGGTTCCAACCAGCTTGGCTGTATTACCAATTTTTTCATGCCAATTCTAAGCCAGCCTTCCTCAGCTTTCTCGGCTTCGTGGGACTAGTCATCTATGCTCTCTCATTCGGCTACTTTGCGATCGTCCGCCTTGGCAAACAAGGTCGCTCGGCAATGGTGGGGGATGAGTAAGGGGTAAGAGGTAAGGGGTAATGGGTAATGGGTAAGAGGTAATAATTTGTGGACGCTTGCGTCTTTCTATTCACTATTCACTATTCACTATTCACTATTCCCTGACTTTTGCAAAAGTCTATTTCCTGCTTCCTCACAACTCGATCCGGGCGTGGATGCTGAGATAATTGGTTAGTAGTAGCTGTAAATAGCGACGCACGATCGCACTTAGCCCACATCTGGCAATTGCTAGACGTGGGTTTTGATGTTTTAGATCGCCAAAAATGCGACAGTCTCGATAAAAATCCAGCCAACTTTGAGCCAGCGTGAGAGTTAGTTTCGCCCAATTTGGGGATTGTTGCCAGATCGATTGCTGCACATTTGCCGTAAAGTTGCAACGATCGCGATCGTGCTGCATCCCATCTCGCTCGTAGATGCTGTCTAAAATCCTCATCAGCACCTGAATTAGGCGCTGCTCCATCGGATGCTCGAATAGACGACTTGTGGCAGCTTCAAGCGGATTCTCGCCGCAAATCCAATCGCTGGAGATCGATTGCTGGTGCGAGAATATTGGCTCGACAAGTTGCCAATCATCGGTTAGCGAGATTAGTTGCTCGCTTGCTGCCAATTTTAGGATCGAGCAGCACCGCGCATGAGCGTAGACAGCCATGCTAGTCGCAGTATCATCGAGCTGAGAATTCAGATCCAGATTGAGTGGCAGATCGTGGATGTAACTTAGCCACTTCCCGATCGATTCAGCCGTAACTCGAAAATAAATATACCCCGCCTCGTTATACCAGCCATCTAATAGCAGCTCGGAACTTGTCTGAATTGTCACAGAAGCAATGCTCCCAGTCCCCCCATCCCCCATCTCAACAAAATTCTGACAGATTTCTTGAAAATTAAATGCAGATTTTGCGGCTAATCGGTGTGCGATCGTGCTGACATACTGGTATTGTGATGTTGTCACCAGCCTAATCGAAGATTTATACTGCCAATGCCAAGACCTGTCTAGAGCTGAGTCAGTAGCCAAATCGTCATAATTGTGTGGTGATGTTACGCAAACTTGCTGAGCCAGTAACTGCAAATAGTCGGCGATCGCGCCTGCAATTGTAGGTACCAATGGTACTAAGATCGGCTCTGCATAAGGAAAAATCTGCATATTCACACCCCGATTATCAAGTTTCGTAGTACATTCCAGACTAAAATCCAACGATTTACTACATCAAAATACATGTAGAATCATTGAAAATCATGTGCCGTTCTGCTGGTTTGTTATGCAATCATCATCATCTACCCCGCCTAGAAACAATACTCGTTCGTTTTCAACTTGGCACCGACTCCTAGATTGGGCACAAGAACATTACCGCTACCGAACGTTTGCTAAAGATGCCCAGATTCCCACTCGATCGGGATTACTATATTTAGTTCAGCGCGGTACCATCCGCCTGAATGGAACTGCGGAATCCGAACCGCCAGCATATCCACACCAAAATAGTACCCCGATCGAGTTCCAACTTCACAGCGGCGATGAAACTTTCCTGGGTTTTGTCGGTGCAGGGCAACCATTTGAAATCGTCGATCGATCTCCCTTCACGCTGCAAGCATTTGCCCATACAGATAACACTTCAATTTTCTGGATGTACTGGCACGATCTCGAAAACTTCCCAAGTTTTCGGCGCGAAATCCTCGACTCTTTTCGTTATCAACACCAACGGAAATTATTATGGCTCAATACCCTCGGACAACGCCACACGATCGAACGTTTACTCGGTTATCTTACCCTCTTGATCGAAGAATTTGGCGAACCCTGTAAGGAAGGGTACTTTTTGCCATTCCCCCTCACTCACGCCCAAATTGCCAGTGCCATCGGGACTACCCGCGTCACCGTCACCAGGCTGATGAAAGAACTGCGCGAAGACCGCAAAGCCATCCACATCAAAGAAGATAATCTCATCTGCTTACTCTCGCCTCCTCAAGCAGAATAAGCGCTAATTTTGGCGATCGTCCGCGCGATCGTTGAATAGCTCTTTAAATTAATTGATACTTCTCCTTACGGAGACGCTTCGCTACGACTACGATCGGTACAACCAATTGATAATTGATAATTGGTTGTTAGGATGGGGTTTTAAAATGACCCTAACAACAATCCACCTTGGAGGTGGGAAATTTAAACCCCTGTTCTCTGTTAAGCTAAACTAAGGATTCATTGTCCATCTAACTACGCTATCCCTATGATTTTGCCAGGTGCTACCATCCGTGTCAAAAATATCAACGATATCTACTACGGATTTCAGGGATTAGTCCAACGAGTCACCGATGGCAAAGCAGCAGTGCTATTTGAAGGCGGTAACTGGGACAAAATGGTCACTTTTCGCCTCAGCGAAATCGAAGCAGTCGATTTGACGAAGAAGTAGTTTAGTGAATAGTGGATAGTGGATAGTGAATAGATTATCGATTCTCCAGTCCCCTAGTCTCCAGTTTTCGCACCGCCCAAATTTGTAAGCTTACATCTTGCCTCATGGCGCAACAACCGAGCTAAATAGATTCAAAACATACTCCCAATTACTATCCACTATTCACTATCCACTAGAAAACTAGTAACTTTGTTTCAACACAAGCTGTGAGCATGTTCGACTTACAAGGACTAAATATTTATCTCATTGGCATGATGGGTTGTGGTAAAAGTACTATCGGCCCATTACTTGCCGATCGATTGGTATACAATTTTCTCGATACCGATACGACAATCGAGAAATTAGTTGCTCAAAGTATCGCCGAACTTTTCCAAACCGTCGGCGAACCAGAATTTCGCCAGATTGAAACCCAAGTATTAGCAGAAATATCAGCTCACATCCGGCTAGTAGTCTCCACTGGCGGCGGAATCGCCATCGAGCGTGAGAACTGGAACCACCTCCACCAAGGCTTAGTCATCTGGCTCGATCCAGCAGTAGATCTCCTCGTCGAACGTCTTCAGGGTGACACCACCCGCCCGCTCCTAGCCACATCTACAGATCTGCACTCCAAATTAGACCAAATGCTCGCTCAACGTCGCCACAGGTACGCTGAAGCCGATATTCAGATTTCGATCGATCGTCCACTCGCGCCGGAAGAAATAGTCGATCTGATTTTAGCCAAGATTCCCACCGTCTTGAAAACACCGCAAGCTATTCCAGATTAAAGGCGATATCTTCATAGATTTGCGCGATCGTAAAGGTGTAATTAATACTCTTGAGTTCGATCTCATCGCCCTCACCATAAGACATCAGTTCCCATCGATTGCGATCGTTGCGTTGGTATACATCTACATATATCCCAGCAGTGCTAACTAAAACATACTCCTGAAGATCTGGGGATCTTCGATACAGTCTAAATTTATCACCCCGGTCGTAAGCTTCGGTACTAGGTGATAAAACTTCGACAATCAGACAAGGATGAGTGATGAATCGATCGGCACCGCGATCGCGGATATCACACGTCACGCTAACATCAGGATAACAGTAAGAGTTTGACTCGATCGTCTGCACCTTTGCATCCCCGTTAAGTACCTGACAGCCACTGCCTCGCAAATGATTCTTGAGTGCAGTGCTAAAGTTTACCGCAATTTTACTATGGTTGATAGTTCCGCCAGTCATGGCATAAACTTCACCATCGACATACTCATGGCGAAATTCTTGTTGTTCCTCCCAAGCCAGATATTCGGCAGGTGTAAAGTGGGGAAAATCTTCTTTGAGGGCAACCATCAGCTCAAGCCTGTTGTCTAGATCTCAGAGCAATTGTACCATTTTCTGAGTTGCTGTCGATCGAGTCTGACTCGATCGAGAGATTAATAGTTAAGATAAGCGGTAATCGGTAGAATTGACAACAATTTTTTCGATCGACATTTTATGTAGATTCACTGTTGACACTTGGTATTTTACTTAGTTAGATTAGCGATCGATCCTAGTAGTTGTAGTAGCGAGCGAGATTTTGTGGAACCTAATTATCAAGAGCGAGAAGCACAACTCCGGCAGCGCGAGCTAGAGCTGAGATTGCGCGAACTAGAATCAGAGATCCGTCGCCCTGAGCCACCGTTTCACCCGACGGTGAGAGAAACTGGCACCAACAAACCCGCACGTAGCTTCAAACGAGATCTGATAATCGCGGCTAAACTTTCCGGGTTCTTTATCGTCGGTGCTGTAGTTGTGTACATATCGCAATGGCTGGCGTGGATCTCCTTCTTTGCCTTCCTCGGCGCTGCTGGATGGGCATGGTTTGAATTCAACCGTAAATCCTAGATTTTCACAGATTGGTTTGTCCCTAACTTCTTGCTGGCTTCGTTTAGGCATGGCTTACCCCCCCAACCCCCCCTTATAAAGGGGGGGCTTTAGATCCGGCTCCCTCCCCTTTATAAGGGGAGGCTTCAGATCCGGCTCCCTCCCCTTTATGAGGGGAGGCTTCAGATCCGGCTCCCTCCCCTTTATAAGGGGAGG
>NZ_JANLWO010000122.1:0-2201 GCF_031364565.1 Chamaesiphon sp. OTE_20_metabat_361 | reverse complement strand
AATTGATTCAGGATGAAATTGAACTCCTGCAATCGGTAGACTTTGATGTTCGATCGCCATGATCGTGCCATCTTCAGCAACTGCCGTTACTTGCAGTTGTGAGGGCAACCGCTCGGGAATAGCATACAAAGAATGGTAGCGACCTGCATCAAAGGCAGTAGGTAAGCCTTGGAATAAAACTGACTCTGGCGCAGTAATCCGAATTCCAGAGGATTTACCATGTTGCGGATAATCCAGAACTCCTAATTCGCCGCCATAAGCTTCGACAATGCTCTGTAATCCTAAGCAAACACCAAAAATCGGAATTTGTCGTTTAACACAAGCTTGAATCGTTGCCGTAATCCCAAAACTGCTCGGTTGACCCGGCCCAGGCGACAATACTACTAAATCTGGCTGAAGCCTGTCGAAAACTTCCTCGCTAAAACCATGTCGCAAGGTCGTTACCGTGACACCGCACTGACGCAGATAATTAGCCAAGGTGTGAACGAAAGAATCTTCATAATCAATTAACAGCACTCGCCGATGAACTGGGGTAATGTCTGGATGACTTTCGACCACCATGTGCATGTTTTTGATGTCTGCATGATGTTCGACCACCGCGTGCAGATTTTTTTGAGCGGCTGAAATGCGCGCAGATTTGAGCGTTTGGAATGCTGCTGCCCCTTTTAATAAAGTTTCCGCTTCTTCGGCTGCGGGAATAGAATCATAAAGCAGTGTTGCGCCGACGCGCACTTGCGCGATCGAATCTTTTAACTCCACAGTTCTCAGGATTAACCCGGTATTCAAATCCCCTTTAAAGGTCAAATAACCGACAGCTCCGCCATACCAATGTCGAGCAGTGCGTTCGTGCTGTTCGAGAAATTCCATCGCGGCTTTTTTGGGTGCGCCAGTGACAGTTACTGCCCATAAGTGGGATAAAAAGGCATCAATGGCATCAAATTCAGGGCGTAATATGCCTTCAACGTGATCGACTGTGTGAATTAAATGACTGTATAATTCGATCTGACGACGACTGAGTACTCGCACGGAACCAGGCTCACAAATCCGCGATTTATCATTGCGATCGACATCAGTACACATGGTTAACTCGGATTCATCTTTGCGAGAATTGAGTAACTCTAAAATATTTGTCGCATCTTCGATCGAGTTGCTACCGCGACGAATCGTACCGCTAATCGGACAGGTTTCCACGCGGCGATCTTCTACTCGCACGAACATTTCTGGAGAAGCACCGACGATATATTCTCCCCCTAAATTAACGATAAAACTAAAAGGACTGGGATTAATTTTTTGTAAAGTCTCAAACAGAGTGACGGGAGGAGTATCGCAACTTTCATAAAAGCTTTGACTAGCAACTACTTCAAATAAATCTCCGCGCCGAAAATAGTCTAAAGCTGTTTCTACTTGAGCTGCATATTCGCCAGGGGCACGATCGGCTGTTTTGGTTAAGACTAACTGTTGGCCTCGATAGTCGATAAATTCCCCGGTTCTGGGCAGGTTTCGATTGGTCTGTCCATCGATTTCAAAATCGTACTGTAGCTGAAAAGCATGTTGTCGCTGATAATCGACGATCGTTAATTCATCGGGAAGATATAATACCAAATCCCGCGTATCTGTCGATCGCGGCAGTTGTTTAGTCATTTTCTCGAATTGAAAGACTAAATCGTAGCCAAAGGCACCATACAACCCTAAATATTCATCTTCACTACTATTAAACGCAAACATTACTTCCCGAATCAAGCTAAAAACAGAAGGTTGCTTGCTGCGTTCTTCTTCAGTGAAAATTTGAGTAGTGGGACGGACAAATCCCGTAATCAGCTCGGCATCTCGGTCTGTAATCGCTAACGCAGGACACTTGGCAATCCGATCTCTCAAATAAGCAAGCAGGATTAGACCGCGCTGATTGAGAGCTTTGATGCTAAATGTATCCTCACGAGTACTGATTTCTAGCGGAGGATTTACAAACCCGATCGCCCATTTTTTATAGCGTCCGGGATATTCATAATTACTAGTCAATAACCCGCCCCGTTGACTGTCGATCCGAGATAACACTTCCTTTATGGCAAAATCTATGGAAATTTCTTTACTGGAGCGAGAAACGTGGATTTTGCCTTGAGTCGTGTAACAATTTGGATTAAACACGTAGCGATCTCCTTAAAAAATAATTTTGTTAGCTCTCAACCTTTTGGAAGGTTTTCCAT
>NZ_JANLWO010000106.1:0-1896 GCF_031364565.1 Chamaesiphon sp. OTE_20_metabat_361 | reverse complement strand
CCACTACTTAAAGACATTCCCAAAGATACTCCCAATCCCACCTTTGCCGACCCGTTCGCCGCGAATTTTGGCGAGTTTTTCGAGGAGGTCGCGTTCTTCTTGGCTGACTTTGGTGGGGATATCGATTTGGAGCGTCAGTAAATGATCGCCGCGACTGACTTCATTACCCAGGCGCGGGACGCCTTTTTGTTCGAGTTTGAGGACGGTATTGGGTTGGATTCCGGCGGGGATATTTAATTCGGTGGGGCCATCGACGGTATCGATTTGAATATGGCTGCCCAGAATTGCTTGGAGATAGCCGATCTTCACTTGCGAGAGAATGTTAATTCCTTCACGGCGGAACTTGGCATCTTCTTCGACATGAAGATAGACGTAGAGATCGCCTGGTGGGCCGCCGCGCAAGCCAGCGTCACCTTCTTTACCGATGCGGAGTTTGGTACCGTTATCGACTCCTTTGGGGATGGATATTTTGAGTTTTTTGGTTTCCTGTTTGCGTCCGGCACCGTTGCAAGCTTCACATTTATCTTCGATGACCTGACCGTCACCATTACAGGTAGGACAGACCGATACTTGTGTAAAGTTACCGAACGGGGTGCGGGTATTGCGGCGGACTTGTCCGGCTCCGCCGCAGGTGCTACAAGTTTGGGGTTGCGAGCCGGGTTTAGCACCAGTACTTTTGCAGGTAGTGCAGGCTTCCAGGTGAGGAATGCGGATTTCTTTCTCGCCGCCAAAGATGGCTTCTTGGAACTCTAACTTGAGGTCGAGGCGCAGATCTTCGCCTCTAGAAGGGCCATTGCGACGACGTGCTGTTTGTTGTTGCCCAGCACCACCCCCGAAACCACCATTGAAGAAGGCGTCGAAGATATCGGCGGCAAAGCCCCCCATGTCGCCCATATCGCCATAGCCTGGGGGCGCACCACCACCCGAAGATACTCCAGCTTCGCCAAAGCGATCGTAACGAGCGCGGAGTTCGGGTTCGGAGAGGACTTCGTTGGCACGATTGATTTCTTTAAAAGTATCTTCTGCCCCAGGCTCTTTATTGACATCTGGGTGATATTTCCGCGCCAGTCTACGATAGGCGCGTTTAATTTCTTCCTGGTCGGCATCTCTGGAGGTGCCAAGGATTTCGTAATAGTCGCGTGCCATACAGAGGTTCTATCTTACAAGTAGTGGTAGGAAGCAGAGTCGGGGCTAGTCTCAAAATCGAGTGTTGTTGCGTCTACACTATGCCAATAGTGCCAGTAGCCTCTGCCTCAGACGATCGGCGCTGCTAGTTCGATCGCAGGATATATGATTCGACTCTGGCTCGATCGCATTTACCGCTATCGCAATTTGTGCTAGCGATCGACACTAACATTTCGATCCTCATTGTAAAGGAATCAGGACTAGGTGATGGAGTATTAACCGTAATATTTTATTCTCTATGTCCCGATCGCTCGATTTGCTATTCTACAACCTCATAGTCTGTCGTTGCCGTCTCATCATCATAATCTAGAGTGAGCGTACTGGAAACCTTTTTTGGTGGTGGGGGTGGCGGTGGTGGCGGCGCGGCAGCACGACTGAGTGGTGCGTGTCGTCTGGGTGGATTGTCGCTGGGAGGACGCTCGGTAGTGGAGCTACTGGGAATCGTCCCTTTTTGATAGACAGCCGTACCCATCGCGAAAATCTCTTGTTGGAGCTTATCGATCGCTTGCTGGACGTTTTCGAGGTTGGCAGACGGTTCGAGCAGCAACATTTGCAATTGGCGGGCTGTCTTTTCGGCGCGCTCGCGGAGATTGTCATCGATGAGATGACCGTTATCTTTGATGGTGGTGTCATAGGTGTGGAACAGGGCATCGGCTTGGTTTTTGAGTTCCACCAGTTGGAGTCTGCGCCAGTCATCTTGAGCGTAAGTTT
>NZ_JANLWO010000094.1:0-15872 GCF_031364565.1 Chamaesiphon sp. OTE_20_metabat_361 | reverse complement strand
AGATAATGAGTCGCGATCGTCACTAATCCTAATCCACATCCAAGTTCGAGTAATTGAGCGATGTTACTAGGGATAAATCCCCATATACTCACGCAGCGAATTGTCGCGATCGCTAATACCAAGGCGATTAACCAAGGGATGGTTTTGCGATTCAATCGTCGATTAAAGCGACTATGAATATATCGCAATTCGATCGCCACATGGGCGATACCAAAAGTAGCTAAAGTTGCAGCATAAGTAGTTAGTGGAACGATAATAGCACAGATCGCACTGACTAAGACGATCGCGATTCCCCATATTAGATCTACTGCTCGATAATTTTGCGATTGCGTTGCCACAGTACCCATCCTAAAATTGCGATGCCGATCGCTGGAAAGATTAAGAAATTCAGCATTGGCGGCGCTGAAGAACTGACTGGCGCTAATTTTAATCCCTGACGATCTAGCGACTGAATTTTATAAATAGTTTCAATTTGTTTTCCTTCATTAATAATTGGAACAGAGTGGGGCTGCTGGATACTTTGAGTACTTTTAATTAAGGTCTTTTGCAATTTAGAATTCTGCAAAGTTCTGCCAGAGCTAGTAGTTTTGAGATCGCTGGGTTTGACTTTATTTTTCTCGATCGCCGTTATATTTGCGACGACACGATAACCAGCAAGCGGCAAACAGCGATCCGGTTGCATCTGGACATAAGCCCCAGTAGGTGTCAAACTAATTTCGCTTCCAGTCCGAGCAAAAAATAGATAATTTGGGTACTTATTTAAGTTACTAATTTTGAAACAGGTGCTGAAATTCCTAGTGTAGCCAGCACCAGGAGCTACATCAGCCAGGATTAATGAATGAGTTAATAATGACATATAGATTAGGTTGTTATATTAATTAGTTAGTTAATAGTAGTTAATAGTAGGGTGGGCACTGGCCACCACAAAGGTTATAGCTAATTTATATTATTTAGAATCATCATGCCGATCCAGTTATTAATAACGAAAATGCGATCGACTGTCGTGACAATTTAAAGTCTTACCAGCAGTTAATAAAGACCATTATTCCACAGTTGTCGATCGCTAGTCTGTGCTGTGAGATTACATGGCTAACAGCAGTTTGTTGGAGATCGAACCGCTGAAGCACGGGAGAACTTGCCACGATCGCGATTTTGGTAGGTTGCAATTGTCCGGGAGTCGAGATCTCGTAATCCCCAAAACCCAAATCGGTAAACTCATATCTACCATCAGCTTGAGAAGTGGTTCGGCGTACTTTGGTACCGGAGATCTGCACGGCGGTAACTTCAGCGTTGGGACGAGGTTTACCCAGCGCATCGGAGACAACTCCAGTGACTTTATAGATCGGTATTAACGGTAAGGGAATGGCTGTATAACTACCTAAAGCCACATTTACTCGCAAGGATACCAGCGGTTTACCCATCGCATCTGTCATCGCATTCCGCCAGCCAGGAGGGAGGCGCACGGGATTGAGATCGAGGCGATAGCTACCCGGTAGGCTGCGGATTTCGACGCGATCTGGGAGTTGGGTTGTCTGACTGGGATTGAGGGCTTTGTTATCGAGGGTGACTAATTCGGGATGCCAGTAACTCTCTTCGCCAGGATCTTGCTTGCCATTACCATTGCGATCGAAAAATGGTTGGATGACGATACCACCGCGCGTCCGCAGATCTTCTACCTGCGTCGTCGCCACACTCCCGCCTTGAAAATCGAGCGTTGATTGTAATTCCAGCGAAAAGTTCTCCCGATTGGTAAAAGCTGAAATCCCCTGATAACGCCCCATTAATTGTAAACCGGGCGCTAAGGTAATCCCCAAGCCTGCATTTGCCCCGCGCCCGAAGCCGCTCCAGCCGTAGCCTAGCTCGGATTGTAGGATCGTTGATTGATACCGCCAGATCAATTGCCCCAGCGTCGTTGGCGCACCTGCATAAGTAGATTGATAATTGGCAACGATATTTTGGGTACTTCCTGTCGTAGATGGGAGTTGATAACTCACTTCTGAGTTGAGGCTAATTTCATTCCCCTGCAAACCAATGTGCCAATTATTCTGCTGATGGCTGGCACTCCAGCGCAAAAAGGATTTACTATCCAGCGTCCCCTGAAGATTGCTACTGCTATTGGGTGCGACACTAAAATTATAGTTACCGCCGATCGCGACTCCAGACAAACTATCATATTTGCTAGTAGCAGTCAGTTGAGGCGTTACCAGCCAATTAAGATCCGCGCGACTGGAAAATTTATCGCTGCTAAAATTGGCATTGAAATTAGGCGCTGGCTGATAATTGACACTACTAACCAGATCCCAGCGATCGCCTGTAACTGCTGAAACTGAAGCCTGAAGCGGCACCCCCGTCGGTTGCCAAAACACTTCCCCGACACCGCGCACCGCTAACGGATCGCTCACTAGTCCTCCACCCAGAGTCAAAGATTCACTAATCCCCCGCCGATAAGCGACCCCACCCTGCAACCCATCAAATTTGCCGATAAATTCATTCGCACCCCGATTGTAATTCGTCCCCGCAGACACGATAAACGCCCCCGCACCACTAGGTAATTGACCGGGTACGGTCGTAAATGTTACCTCTCGCACTTGCGGATCGGCTGTAAGTTGCCCATTCGGATAGAGCAGCAACCGATAATTACTCCCAAACTCACCCTCATTACTAACAGGCACATTCTCAAACCGAAACACCCGCGAACTATCCACCAAAATCTGACCGACAACATTGGTATTAAAACCCCGAATCAGCCGCACCACCGTCCCCGGCTGCGCCTGTCCGATCACAGTTCGCCCCAACCGACTCGATTGCAATCGATCGTTTGGCAAAAAGTCGCCCCCAGTCAAGGATGTCGGTGGCGTAAACCCTTGGCGCTGAATTGTAGTGACGCCCCAATAGGCTCCCGTCGGATTTCCCTGTCTGCGCCAAAATGGACTTTGAGAGCCAGAAATCCAGTCCGAACTACCAGTTTGATTGATGATTACCGCATCGCTTAATCCCCAAGTGAGGAGATTGGCAAGTTTAGGTTGCTCGACACGTAAATACCAGCTAGAACCCAATACCGTCCCGACTGATTTGAATTCACCCTGAGTATTGAGTTGATTATTCGTCGAGCCGCTGAGATTGACTCGCTGCTGGATGGCACTGAGACTGGCTGTAGGCGGATCGATCGCGGTCAATCCTTCTAAACTCACTGGTGCTGGTGTTACCACAGCTTGAGGTCGCTCCTTGGGCAGAGTGTAGCCAAATTTGAGCGTGACTTCTTGGCGATTTAACTTACCAGACCGCTGTTCCCAGTCAATTTTCAAACCTGGTAATTTGCGGAGTTCGCCGATCGAAATTACCCGTCCCAACTGAGGATGCGATTGCCATTGACGCGGCTGAATGCGGACTAGTAAATACGGCGATGTCAGCTCGATTTCGCCACTGGGGAGCTGTCGGTGCTGAATTTCTAATAATTTGAGTGTCGCATCAAATGGCAACAGCCACAGCTCTACACTTACCGCCCGTTGCTGCTGCGGATCGATCGCGCCATCGAGATTTATTTGAATGGATGGACGCTGATTGACGATCGCATCAATGCGATCGATCCGCAGATTTTTGGTATCCGTTGCTGGCGATGGCTCGCTCACTATTGGCGGTGGTGTAGCTACAGCATTTATCATCAGCATATTTCCAACGAGTCCGCACCAAACCCCAGCTCACTGCCGCTGACTGTTGCGCTCCCATTATTTTACCCGAACGAAGAGATTCCCGCGTACGTGGTTACACCGATCGAATTGTAGGTTGAGTCGAACGAATGTCAAACCTAACAGTTAGCCATGCGTAGGTTGGGTTGCGCGTTGGCGAAGCCTACCGGAGGTACAGCAAAACCCAACAACCTTACAAGCGATATTTGTATAGGTTGGGTCGAGTTCTGAAACCCAACCTACACATGCGATCGCGCATTAACCCCCTGTAGAGGCCGCTAGCTCGGCTAACCGCTCCTGTTGGTCTTGAGAGATACAACTTTGAATAACTTCCTCCAGATCGCCAGATAACACCTTCTCCAGCCCAAAATTATGCCCTAAACGGTGGTCGGTGGCGCGGTTGTCCTTATAGTTATAAGTACGGATTTTTTCCGATCGAGAACCAGTACCGACTTGCGATCGCCGCATCGAGGTGACTTCCTCTTGCTGTTCGCGCAGTTTGATATCGTATAATTTTGCCCGCAAAATTTGCATCGCGCGTTCTTTATTCTGCCGCTGCGATCGTTCTTCAGTACAAAAGATCCGAATTCCCGTCGGCTTGTGGAATAGATCCGCTGCGGTTTCGACCTTGTTCACGTTTTGTCCGCCAGCACCACCCGATCGAGCGGTACTCATTTCGATATCTTTGGGATCGATAAAGATCTCGACTTCATCGACTTCGGGCATAATTGCCACCGTCGCGGTGGATGTATGCACGCGTCCGCCAGACTCAGTTAGAGGCACACGTTGCACCCGATGAACGCCAGCCTCAAACTTGAGTTGACTATACACCTGGTCGCCCTGGACTTCTAAGACTGCTTCTTTAAAGCCGCCCATTTCTGCTAAAGTTTCGCTCACTAGCTTGACTTTCCAGTTTTGGGTTTCCGCATAGCGCGAATACATCCGCACCAAGTCGCCCGCCCAAATCCCGGCTTCATCGCCACCAGTACCCGCCCGAATTTCTAACATGATATTTTTATCATCATTAGGATCTTTAGGTAATAGTAAAACTTTGAGTTTGCGTTCGAGTTCTTCGCTTTGTGCTTCGAGTTCTTTAGCTTCTAGAGTTGCCATTGCTTGGAGTTCGAGATCGTTTCCCGACTCTTTGACGATCTCTCTAGCTCCGACTAAATCTTCTTGAGCTTGCTTCCATTTATCGAAGGTTTCAACGACGTCTTCGAGTGCGGCGCGAGCTTTGCCAATCCGTTGCATTTCGCTGGCGTCTCTGGCGATATCTGGATCGCCGAGTTTGCGAGTTAGTTCGTGAAATGTTTGTTCGACGGATTTGAGTTTATCGAGTAAATATGATTCTGCCATAATTTTAGGTTTTAGGCTTTAGGTGTTAGGTTTTAGGGATTTGAATAATCAGTTTTTATAAATATTGAAAAACCTAGAGACGCGAAATCAACAGATCGCACCTCTAGGTTTTTTAGATTATTTGAGCTATTTCTGTTCTTCAGCAGCAGCTTCAGGTGCAGGTGCAGTAGTATCGATCATCCCATATTTTTTCAGGAAGCGATCGACTCGACCTTCGGTATCGATGATCTTCTGCGTCCCAGTATAAAAGGGATGATTGCCAGACCAAACATCAACGCGGAGTTCTGGTTTGGTCGAACCAACAGTCATCACAACTTCGCCGTTGCAATAGACTTTGGCGTCTGGGTACCAGGTAGGATGAATATCAGCTTTTGCCATGAGTCGAGTTAGGAGTTGGGAGTAGGTAGTTGAGAGTGGGTAGTTGGGAGTTGGGAGTGAATAGTTTTAATGCTGTCAACCGAGCGCAACGCGCTCTACTAAAAACTCCCAACTCCCAACTCCGAACTGATTAACGTTTCGAGTATTGAGGAGCTTTGCGCGCTTTGTGCAGACCGTATTTTTTACGCTCGACACAACGGGGGTCGCGAGTGAGATAACCTTCAACTTTAAGGGGTTTGCGGTTATTGGGGTCGAGTTCGCACAGTGCGCGAGCTACACCGAGTTTCACAGCATCGGATTGTCCGGTCAAACCGCCGCCATGGGCGTTGACGAGGATATCATACTCGCCTTCTAGACCGAGTGTTTCCAAGGGCGATCTCGCTGCGGAGACGTAGCCACTTTGAAAGTTAAAATAGTCTTCGCCAGTTCTGCCGTTGACTACTAGTTTACCAGTACCAGGGACGAGACGAACTCGCGCGATCGACGATTTCCGACGACCTGTACCCCAGTAGACTGCGCGGGTATTTGCTTCCATGATTATGCTCCGGGAGTAGTGTTAACAGTCAAGACTTCAGGTTTTTGTGCCGCATGAGGATGCTGGGTACCTGCGTAGACATTCATCTTGGTAAACAGATGTTTGCCCATCGAATTTTTTGGTAACATGCCTTTGACAGCTTGTTCGACGATCCGTTCGGGAATCCGTACTTGCAATTTAGCAAAGACTTCAGTTTTCATCCCACCAGGACGACCGGAGTGTCTTCTGTAGACTTTCTGAGTGCTTTTTTTACCTGTCACGACGACTTTCTCAGCATTGATCACGATCACAAAATCGCCAGTATCGATGTGAGGGGTAAAAGTCGGCTTATTTTTGCCGCGCAAGATCATGGCAATCTGGCTGGCAAGCCGTCCGAGGCGCTGGTCGGCAGCATCGATGATGTACCACTTGGCATCAGCCGTATTATTAGTTGGCGGTAAGTAGGTTTTTTCCACGTTCTTATATGAGTTGTAGGTTGGGTTTCAGTTCGGCTTACTTTGGCTCAATCTAACTGTAAGGTGAAACCCAACATTGAAGATCGAGTAGAGCTATAAATAAGACTAAGTTTTTGGCAAGAGAAATTGCGGCTGGGTATCGTACCAAATCGACTCAGGGAAAGGAAAATCTGGATATCCAACCCTTAGCAGACACAGACCTTTAGCTGGTGCGGAATGCCTAACGAGCGATCGTTGTTCGGTTTGCCAGATGTGGGTAAATTCGGCAACTGATAAATCGCCATTTCCCACTTGAACTAGCAGCCCTACTAGCAGTCGTACCATGCCATACAAAAATCCATTGGCTTGGATTTCGATCTGAATGAAGTCCCCTAATCGATCGCAGCAGATATCTTGAATCTCCACCCAGGAGTGCGATCGACCCGAATCAGTCCGATGAAAGGCAGCCAGATGATGGGTGCCGAGCAATGGCGCTACAGCGGCTTGAATTCGCTCTACAATCAAAGGCTCTTGATAGTAATGCCAAGTATAGGGACGAACGAACAAGTTAGGTTGTTTGGCCGTATAAATGGTGTACCGATACCGACGATAAAGAGCTGAAAACCGAGCGTGCCAATCATCAGCAACAGCGGTGGAAGCACGGATGACGATATCATCAGGCAACCGCATATTGAGGACTGCTGCCCAGCGGGTTGCCGGAATCACACTGGGGTTATCGAAATGGGCGACTTGTGCCGCCGCATGAACGCCGCTGTCGGTACGTCCCGCACCATAGATGTTAACGGGTTGACCGAGTACTGCGGCGATCGCCTGTTCTATTTCAGACTGCACCGCCCTACCGTTAAGTTGCTTTTGCCAGCCACACAGATTGCTACCTGTGTATTGAATGACTAGAGCCACCCGCTCGGTACTGTTAGTTATGAGTTTGTGGTTTTTAGCAGCCATTGAATCACAAATAACAGGTGGCGGTACATTGGCGCTACATCATTTCAATAATTGCCATTTCTGCATTGTCGCCCCGACGCGGTACCGTGCGGACGACGCGAGTGTAACCACCCTGTCTATTGCCGTAGCGTTCGGGAGCTTCGGCAAATAAGTTATGCACTAAATCTTTGTCGTAGATATATCCCATAGCCTGACGGCGAGCTGCAAGAGTCCCCGATTTGGCTAATGTCACCATCTTCTCGACTGCTGGGCGCATTGCTTTGGCTTTGACGAGAGTTGTCGTGATCCGACCGTGGCGGATCAGTTCGGTAGTCAAAGACCGTAGCATTGCTTTGCGCTGGTCGGCTGGTCTACCCAGCATTGCCACGCGACAGCGATGACGCATTTTTTTTCTCCTGTGTTTTACTAATCATCGAGCTACTTGAGCAGCTACTGATGCTTGACAATCGAGTTACTCTGAATGGCAACTCGATGATGCTGTGACGATCGAGCTACCTTGAATGATAGTTCTATGGTGTTGCTACGATCGAGTTACTTTTTACTGCTGTGACGATCGAGCTATCCTTCAAAGTAACTCTTTGATGCTGTGACGATCGAGATATCTCGAACAATAACTACCGCATCTTGATGCTGTTACGATCAAACTCCCTTGGGGTCTTGCGATACAGTAGTTAGCGATTTGGTCGGGTTCGTGATGATAACAGATATTATCAATGCCACTAATCGATCGCGAGTACTGCGCCCCGATCTACTCAGACTTTCACTGATTTATCGTGGGGGAGTTTGATCCCCAGTCGCTTTTCGAGAGCTTCGATAACCTCCTCAGCGGACTTAAGACCGAAGTTCTTAATTTCTAAGAGATCTTCTTGGGTGTAACCCATCAAATCGGAAACAGAATTAATCTGTGCCCGTTTGAGACAGTTGTAGGCTCTGACGGAGAGATTTAACTCTTCGATCGGAATTTGGTTAGAAGGATCTTCTTCATCGGCATATTCTGGTTGGAAAGATTCCAAGCTGATGTCCTTGAGGGGATTGAGGAGATCGACCAAAATTTTGGCGGATTCGCTCAATGCTTCTTGAGGCGTCAGACTACCATTAGTCCAGATTTCGAGGATCAGACGATCTTTTTCAACTGCGCCATCGATCCGCACATCTTCGGTAGTGTAGTTAACCTGGGTAACAGGCATAAATACAGCATCGATTTGGAGCAGATCCATTGCTAGACCTTGTTCGCGAAATTTGTCAACCGATCGATAGCCTTTGCCACGTTCGATCCGAAACTCCATTTCCAATTTGCCACCATCAGCGACGGTAGCTACATATTGGTTGGGATCGACAACTTCTACTTCTGAAGGTAATTCAAAATCAGCAGTTGTGACTTCGGCTGGCCCAGTGACATTCAATCGACCGATTTGCGGTTGAGAGGTGTAACTTTTGAGTTTGATTTCTTTCATGTTCAGCAGTAGTTCTAAAACATCCTGCCGGACACCGACTAAACTTGCAAACTCATGGTTGACCGTACCGGGTTTCACGCCAGTTTTTTCGTCTTTGATTAATCCAGCGACTCTTACCGCAGTAATACATGTCCCTTCTAAGTTGGACAGTAGTACCCGTCGGAGTGAGTTGCCGATCGTTGTCCCTTGACCTCGATCGAGAGGTTCCAGGATAAACTTACTATATTGACTTTGATTTGACTCGGTCTTAGACTCGACACACTCGATCTGAAACTGCGCCACAGAGTGACCTCCCTACCCAGTTTGTACTTACATTTGACTTTTGACAGAATTACCGCTTGGTAGCTGGTAAGACTTTTCTAACCTAACAAGTTATAATTCCCACTCCCGGCTACTCGCTATTGCCAATGCCGTTTGCTGAACTATAACTTCGCAATTACTCTATACTCTGCGTCGTTTGGGGGGACGTCAGCCGTTGTGAGGAATTGGAGTGACATCGCGAATGAGGGTGATTTCTAACCCTGCACCTTGGAGGGCGCGAATTGCTGTCTCGCGACCCGCACCAGGCCCGCTGACCATCACTTCAAGCTGACGCATCCCTTGATCCATCGCGCGTTTGCCAGCACTTTCAGCGGCTGTCTGGGCGGCAAAGGGAGTACCTTTTTTCGCGCCTTTGAAGCCACTAGATCCGCTGGAAGCCCAGGAGATCGTATCTCCATTAGCATCAGAGATCGTGACGATCGTATTGTTGAAGGTGGACTGGATATAAGCGACGCCGTTAGGAACATTGCGCTTTTGCTTTTTAGGGCCAGTCTTTTTACTAGGTTGTCGAGCCATGTCGGTCTATGTATTGGAAAATGTCAATGAGGTAATCGATATAAATATCAACTGCGGTCTATGTTTGGCGCGATCGGCATTCCACTAGATTGCGGAAGTATCGATCGACGCATGGCGATTTGAGAAGTCTCCAGCGGTCGATAGCAATGGTCGGACTTTTGGCACTCGATCGGACTATAATCTGCTGGTAGTATAGCCATCAGCGCTAATCTCAATGTTTGCCATCGGTCTAAATCGGTTGCGGGCAGGAGCTATAGACACGCTAATTGGCGAGGAGTAACGTCTCGATCGATTGCCCACATGTTTGTGGAGATAAAGATCTGAAGCTACTAATCGCCAATTGGCTGTTAGGTTGCCACAACCATCGAACCATGCTATTTCTTGCCGGGAGCTTTCTTCTTCCCTGCGACTGTGGCGCGACGACCGCGACGGGTGCGGGCGTTGGTGCGCGTGCGTTGACCGCGAACGGGTAATCCCATCCGGTGTCTGCGTCCGCGATAGGAACCGATATCTACCAATCGCTTGATGTTCATCGATTCCCAGCGACGGAGGTCGCCTTCGATCTGGTAGTCACCTTCGACGCGCTCCCGGAGGAGTGCCACGTCAGATTCGGATAAATCCTTAACTCGCGTATCCGGATTTACACCTGTTTTTGCTAATACTTCCTTGGCTCTGGTTAGACCAATGCCAAAGATGTATGTCAGACCGATTTCCACGCGTTTGTCGCGAGGTAGGTCTACACCTGCTATCCGTGCCACACTTGTTTCTCCACTATACTTTGCTCTTGAGATGGGCGATCGACGATCGAACAAAGTCTGGCTTGGGACTAAAGCAACTCGCCCACAGCCAGAGTTTTCTCGCGATCGCTTTCGATCTAGACATAACTCTCGATGACTAACTAGCAACCTGGACTAGTCATCTAACCTTGTCTTTGTTTATGTTTCGGGTTGGCACAAATCACCATTACCCGGCCACGTCTACGAATGACGCGACACTTTTCACAAATCTTTTTGACAGACGCTCGGACTTTCATGTCAATTTGGTCAACACTGCAAGCTTAATATTATAACATTTTTCAATTAATTGTCAGTAGTAATTACGCGACAACTTTGCCATCAGCCGCTCGACTAGATCGAAATCGGACTAAAAATAGCGGCATGAGGCTCTGATGCAACTATTTTTAATTCCGTATTGCTAGACCTATAGCTGTTTGTGGCGATCGCCAGCGGTAACAGTTCGACTTATTTTTTATTCCGCAGTCGGTAAGTGATGCGCCCTTTACTCAGATCGTAAGGAGTGAGTTCGCATTTGACGCGATCTCCAGGAAGGATTTTAATATAGTTACGACGAATTTTACCAGAGATATGAGCTAGGACATTAAACCCATTGTCGAGATCGACTCGAAACATAGCATTGGGCAAGGATTCTGTCACCGTGCCCTCCATTTCAATCAAATCTTGTTTAGACAAGTAATATTTACCTCAAAGATGATGTTTGTCATGACTTGGATATTGACAACAACGATCGCCAAATCCAACGTCTCTTTCTATTTTAACAGGGGCTAGGAAATTGGCGGTGATGCACAAAGGCGATATATATCGGCAATCGGGGCATCGGTAAGTGCCAGTTGCCCTCGCATTGGCACTTACCTGTGCTCCGATTGGGTAATTGTCAAGCAATCAGTGCGGTTAACTGCTCGGTGACTGCGGTTAATTCACAATCGCCATTCACCTCATGGAAAAAGCCCTGTCGCTGGTAGTAATCGATCAGCGGGGCTGTTTGCTGGTCGTAGACAACTAACCGCCTACGAATGACATCCTCGGTGTCATCTGGGCGATTTTGAACCGTAGCTCGTTCGAGTAATCTCACGACCAATCGCTCTTGAGGGACATGGAGATTAATTGCCTTGTCATATTTTTGACCGATTTGGGCGAGTAATCCATCCAAAAATTCTGCTTGAGCGACATTGCGGGGAAACCCATCTAAAATCCAGCCAGTCTCGATCGCATCAGTTTGGCTCAAGCGACCGCGAATCATGTCCAGCAGCAGCGCATCGGGGACTAACTCGCCTTTATCCATATAGGATTTAGCTTGTTGTCCCAGCGCGGTCTGTTCTTTAACTTCCGCACGCAAAATATCCCCCGTGGAAATGTGGGGGATACCACATGAAGTGGCAAGGATTTGGGCTTGAGTGCCTTTACCCGCACCTGGGGCACCGAGAAAAATGAGTCGAGTCATGGAAGTGGAGAGTGGAGAGTGGATAGTGGATAGCGATTCGCGCACGCCTCTGTTCCCCGAAGGTTTAGCGCGATTCTCTTTCAGAGAGGCTCCGCCAACGAGGCAGTGGATAGTGGGGTGTGAGTAGTATGGACAGTGGGCGGATTAATTAGAATTAATCGCTATCCACTATCCACTAATCACTATCCACTAATCTTTATTGTTTACCATCCCTTCATAGCGTTGCGAGATTACCAGGGTTTGAATCTGTTTGGCAGTATCGATCGCGACACTCACCAAAATCAGTAGCGAAGTTGCGCCAAAACCCTTAAAAGTACTCACCCCGAGCGAACTTTCGATCGCTGTCGGGACAGTAGCGACAATGCCTAAAAATAGCGCACCGAGTAAAGTCAGTCGCGAGAGGATCCCCTCAATATACTTACTCGTCGCTACCCCAGGTCGAATACCGGGAATACTTGCACCCATTTTCTTGAGGTTTTGCGCCATATCCACAGGATTGACAACTAACGAACTGTAGAAATAGCTAAAAAAGACAATCAAGACCACGTAGAATGCCACATGCGCTGGCTGACCGGGAGCCAAAAAGTTAGCGACTTGCGTGACCCAAGTGGTAACAGGGCTATTACCCGCATTGGTACCGACAAAGGATGCTAAAGCACTCGGTAAGACCAATACCGAAGACGCAAAAATAATCGGCATGACCCCACCTTGGTTGAGGCGGAGGGGCAGATAGCTAGTCCGTTCGCGTTGGATTCTGCGTCCGACTTGACGACGAGCAGAAATAATCGGAATCCGGCGGGTGCCTTCTTGTACGAACACAATCCCCACCGTCATGACGATAAAGACCAGTAATAGCGCTACTGTTCGAGTCAAGATCGAACTGTCACCACTTTGGGCGAGATCGATCGTATCCTTGAGAGAGGTAGGTAAAACAGCTACGATGTTTAAGAAAATCAATAGTGAAGCACCGTTCCCAATGCCGCGCTCGGTAATCAGTTCGGAAATCCACATCACAAACATCGAACCCGCCGTCAATGCCAACACCGTACCGATGACAAAGGCAATACCCTGATGTCCGGGGAGAGTATATTTTTGTAGCCATTGGGAAATCCCAAAGCTGTAAATTAGTGCCCAACCCACAGCAACATAACGGGTGATTTGGGAGATCTTCCGGCGTCCGGCTTCGCCTTCTTCCTTTTGCAGTTTTTCGAGAGCGGGCAGTGCTGTGGTGAGCAACTGAATGATAATCGAAGCGTTAATATACGGAATAATCCCCAAGGCAAAAACGCCGACGGTGGATAATGCACCCCCAGAGAAAATATCTAAAAAGCCAATCGTCGGGCTATTTTTAATACTCTCTGCAAAGGCGACTCGATCGATCCCTGGAATCGGTACGAAGGTACCTAACCGCGCTAAAATCAGCAATCCGAGGGTGACTAAAACTCGACCTCTCAAACCCGCCGCTTGAGCCATCTGTACGAATGTCTCTTGGGGGGATGGTGCTTTTTCTCTGCTAGCGTCCATCTAAAGTTACCTCTGAAAATTTATTTAATGTCAAGGTTGAAATATAAAGAACTGTTACCGTTATGAATTCAAGTATACAATTCTCCAGTTAGTTCTGGGATTAAAAAAAGAATCCAGCACTGCCGATCTAGTCTAAACGGCAATCCTGGAGTCAATCTATGGTTTTATTGGCGATAATCCATTAGATGAAAGCATCTTAGATGACTTCACAACTGCCGCCAGCAGCTTCGATTTTGGTGCGCGCTCCAGTTGTGAAAGCTGCGGCTTTACAGTTGAGTGCAACCGTGAGTTCGCCATCACCTAATAACTTTAGTGGGCCGTCATTTGTAGTGACGATCCCAGCAGCCATGAGTGATTTCAGGGTGACTTCACTATTGGCTGGTAATGCTGATAGTTTGCTAACGTTGATGACGGTGTATTCCTTCTGGTTAATCAGGGGGAAATGCTTGAGTTTGGGCAACCGCCGATAGAGGGGCATCTGACCGCCCTCAAATCCAGGACGGGTAGGACTACCGGAGCGGGATTTTTGACCCCGCATCCCGAAACCGCCACTAGCACCTTGTCCGGCAGCAATACCGCGACCGACGCGGCGCTTGCGATGTTTTGAACCCGCTTTGGGTTTTAGATCGATTAATCTCATTTTAATTAGGCTTTAGGCTTTAGGTTTTAGGGATTAGACTTTAGGGGTTAGGTTTTAGGTGGGTGTAGTTAATTATCGGCTCGATAATGCCTGAAACTTAGATGGTGGGCATTGCCCACCCTACAGCTAAGTCTGCAACTAATCAAATTATCCGACCCTAAAGCCCAAAGCCTAAAGCCTAACACCTCTTATGCAAATAGATCGGCGACGGTTAAGCCGCGATCTTCAGCGACTTGGTTGAAGCTGCGAAGGGTTTTGAGGGCGTTGACTGCGGCGCGGGCGTTATTGAGGGGATTGCCCGAACCGAGTTGTTTGGCGAGGATGTTCTTGACACCTGCGAGTTCCAAGACGGTACGGACGGCTCCACCCGCAATTACTCCCGTACCGGGAGCGGCTGGGCGCATCATCACATTAGCACCACCGCCACCACCGACGATCGGATGGGGAATGGTATTAGATTTAGTCAACGGAATGGTAATCAAATGTTTTTTACCATCGGCGACGCCTTTACGGACGGCACCGATGACGTCGCTGGCTTTACCAACGCCGACACCGACTTCACCTTTTTCATTGCCGATGACGACAATCGCCCGGAAGCTGAGCTTTTTACCACCCTTAACTACCTTGCTCACCCGACGGATTTGGATGACCCGTTCTTGGTAGGTAATTTCCTTCTCTTCTTTTTTACCTCTGCCGCCGCCTTTACCGCTGCCGCCTTTACCGCCGCCACCGCCGCGACGATCTCCGCCACCACTGCCGCCGCCACCGCGTCGATCCTGTTGTTCTTGTGCCATAATCTGATATTTACTGAGTTACGATTAGAAATTCAAGCCAGCTTCACGCGCAGCATCAGCGAGAGCCTTGACGCGACCGTGATAAAGATTACCACCGCGATCGAATACTACAAGCTCGATCCCTTTGGCTTTAGCACGTTCGGCGATGAGTTTACCAACTTCGGTAGCTGCATCGATATTAGCACCAGTACTCAATTTTGATTTGAGTTCGGGTTCGAGGGTGGATGCCGCAGCGAGGGTATGTTGCTCGGTGTCGTCGATTACTTGAGCGTAGATGTGTTGGAGAGATCTAAAGACTGCCAACCGGGGTCGTTCAGTCGAACCTTTGACATCTTTACGCACGCGACGGTGGCGGCGTTGAACTGATTCTTTGCGAGTTAATTTCATGTTATGTTCTATTTCTTCCCAGATTTACCAGCTTTCCGGCGGACAACTTCACCTTCATAGCGAATTCCCTTACCTTTATAAACTTCTGGTGGGCGAACATCGCGAATTTTGGCAGCAGTATTACCGACTAATTCTTTATCGATACCACTAATGATGACATTAGTATTCTTTTCTTTCGGAACTTCAATCGTAATCCCCGCAGGCGGATCGATTTTGACGGGAAGACTGTAACCAACGTTGAGAGTCAAGATCCGACCATCGACAGCGGCTCGATAACCAACGCCTTGGATTTCTAGTTTTTTCTGAAATCCGGTGGAGACACCTTCGACCATATTCGCAACCAGCGTCCGGCACAAGCCATGCTGTTGCCGTGCGGGGCGGGATTCATTGGCACGATTTACGACAATCGTTTCACCCTCCATCATGACGACAACGCCAGAGGGAAGGACGCGGGATAGTTCGCCTTTAGGGCCTTTAACCACAACTGATTGACCGTCGAGAGTGACAGTCACTTTAGCTGGTAAAGGAATTGGACGTTTACCAATTCTGGACATATTAATTATTTACTCCTTGTCAATGAAATTGCGAGACACGATCTGTTTCGCAAAGATGAATATTTGAGCCAGGGGAGCAAGATTTAGTA